>CAJYBK010000007.1 GCA_913064955.1 uncultured Flavobacteriales bacterium | reverse complement strand
CTATTTTGCTGCTGTAGATTGTACAGGTCACGGTGTTCCAGGAGGATTTATGAGCGTATTAGGTATTTCTCTTTTAAATGATATACTATTTGATCATGACTTGCTTACTCCTGCAGAAATTTTGGATAAATTGAATCTAAGAGTTATTGAAGAATTAGACCAATCATTGGAAGAAGGTTCTTCAAAAGATGGAATGGATATTTCTTTAGCTCGTATTAATCTTAAAACATTAGAGTTAGTTTGGGCAGGTGCGCACAATTCTTTTTACATTTTTAGAAAAGGAGAACTAACAGAATTAAAAGCCAATAAGCAACCAATTGGATTTTATTAATATTCAAAACCTTTTGATAATCAAACCTTTCAGTTGATGGAAGATGATATGGTATACGCTTCAACAGATGGGTATCCAGATCAGTTTGGAGGAGAAAGAGACAAGAAACTTAAGTCCTCCGGATTTAGAGCATTGTTACTAGATATCCAATTGCTTTCAACTATAGAACAGAGAAAATATCTGAAAAGACATTTCAACGAGTGGAAGGGTGATAATGAGCAAGTTGACGATGTATGCGTCATTGGTATGAGAATTTGATTTAAATTCTTTGAGTTAATTATCTGGCTAACCCAAAAAAACGTATTATCTTTGTGTCCCGTATTTAAACAATCAATTTACGGGGTCAATGTCACAAAAATCTACAAAATATATCTTCGTTACAGGAGGTGTAGCATCATCATTAGGTAAGGGAATTATTTCAGCATCTTTAGCAAAATTATTGCAGGCTAGGGGACATTCTGTTACTATTCAAAAATTAGATCCATATCTTAACGTGGATCCAGGTACATTAAACCCATACGAGCATGGAGAGTGTTATGTAACCGAAGATGGTGCAGAGACTGATTTGGATTTAGGTCACTATGAACGATTCCTTAATGTGGCAACTTCTCAGGCTAATAATGTCACAACCGGTAGAATTTATCAGTCTGTAATCAGCAAGGAAAGAAAAGGTGCATATTTAGGAAAAACGGTTCAAGTAATTCCTCATATCACTAATGAAATTAAGGAGCATGTGCAGATACTGGGTAATACAGGTATGTATGAGTTTATTGTGACAGAGATTGGAGGTACTGTTGGTGATATTGAATCTTTGCCGTTTATTGAATCAGCTAGACAATTGAAATGGGAACATCCAGATGATGTTTTGGTGATTCACTTAACATTACTGCCATACTTAGCCACTAGTGGAGAGATTAAAACAAAGCCTACACAACATTCGGTTCAGAAACTTAGAGAATATGGAATCCAGCCAGACATCTTGGTGTGTAGAACTGAAAGAGAAATCGAACAAGAAATTAAAGAGAAAATAGCAAGATTTTGTAATGTTTCAGTTGAAGCGGTTATTGAATCTATCGATGCTGAGACAATATATGAGGTTCCACTATTAATGGAAAAAGAAAAATTGGATCAGGTAGTTTTGAAAATGCTTAATATTCCAATTGTAAACGAACCTAACCTAACGGCATGGAAAGGGTTTTTATCAAATTTAAAATCACCTAAAAAAACAGTTGAAATTGGATTGGTAGGAAAGTACGTGGAATTAAAAGATGCATATAAATCTATTGCAGAAGCTTTCGTTCATGCTGGCGCTAGTCTAAATTGTCAAGTAGAACTGAAGTGGATACATTCGGAATCTTTGGAGGAGAATAATTTAGAAGGTCACTTGTCAGGGTTATCTGGAATTTTAGTGGCTCCAGGTTTTGGTACAAGAGGAATTGAAGGTAAAATAAAAGCAGTAAAATATGCCAGAGAGAATAACATTCCATTCTTAGGTATCTGCTTGGGAATGCAAGTAGCAGTTATTGAATATGCTAGAAACGTGCTAGGTTGGGAAGGTGCTCACACAGTTGAGATTGATCCAAAAACATCCTATCCAGTAATCGACATGATGGAAGAGCAGAAAAACATCGTTAAGATGGGTGGCACCATGAGACTAGGAGCTTTTAAATGTAAATTAAAAGAAGATTCTAAAATATTTGATGCTTACGGTCAGAAAGATATTACTGAAAGACACAGACATAGATACGAGTTTAATAGCAAGTTTAGAAGTCAATTCGAAGAAAGCGGTATGATTGCTACTGGTGTCAACCCAGATAATGGATTAGTGGAAGTAGTGGAAATTCCTACTCACAGATATTTTGTAGGTGTGCAGTTTCACCCGGAATATAAAAGTACAGTGGAGAATCCGCATGCGCTTTTTAAGAGTTTCATCACAGCAGCGGTTACTGTTAAGGAAGAAAAGTTAACCATGGCTTAACTCAGATGACCAAGTCTTTTACATTAAAAAAAGGGTACTGTCACATTGATGACGAGACTCTTATAATTTCTAAATCCAGTAAACCAGGAAAAGTAGAAAACCCTAAAGTCAATTTCTTTATGGTCTTTTTTGGAATTATGCTGATTATGACCTTGGTTTATGCTGTTAGAAATTTCGTTCGAGGAAGTGTTGGTTTAACCACCGCATATGGTATTGCTGCTGGAATTATTGCTCTGAACCTTGTTTTAAATTGGAACAAGAGTTCAGATACGACTATAAATAGGAAAGACATTGTTAAAATTGAATTTAAACCTTCAGGTAGTCTTACTAGTGATTTTTTTATTGTGCGCTACTGTGTGAAAGGAAAAATGAAGCAAAGAGTCCTGATGATGGCTCGTTCTAAGAATAGCAAGGAGTTGTCTAAGGCTAAAAAAGCACTTTCAACTATAATAGAAATTACATAAGCCATGAATCCTTCTGATGTAACCAATAAAATGATGCATGATGATGCATTTAGCCAATGGTTGGGCATCCAAATATTGAGTTCTAGTATGGGCTCCGCGGCAGTTCAAATGACGTTAAGAAAAGAAATGACCAATGGGTTTGGCATTGCTCATGGAGGAATTACGTATTCATTGGCTGATTCTGCGCTGGCTTTTGCATCCAATTCTTATGGAGATGTTGCAGTTTCCGTTGAAACGCAAATTTCACACCTCCATCCTGTGTCGGTGAATGATGTTCTAACTGCTAAGGCAGTTGAAGTGTCTAGGTCTGCTAAATTGGCAGTTTATAATGTCGAAATATTCAATGATATTGGCAAAATGGTAGCCCATTTCAAAGGAACGGTATATATCAAAAAAGAACGTCATTTTTAACCACTTTGGCTCATTAATTGTTCAAATTCCTTTTTAATTGTTAAAATGTATATCCAACATACAAGTATTTGTAAATACATAGTGCTTACATTTGTGTGTTGCAAACGAGTGGATTTTTTATGAAGGAAAATTTTGATGAAGAAAATGAAGATTTAGGATTTTCGCCAGTTCACAAGTATGAACAAATGCTGGCGGATAATACGCCTGCCTACTTCGATGTAGAGGAAATGATTGAAATCATTGAACACTTCATGGATAATGAAAATCTAACAAAAGCGTTAGAAGCAGCCGATTTTGGATTGAGCCAGCATCCTAATGAAGCAACATTATTGATTCTAAAAAGTGAAATATTTCTTGATTTAGACAAATCGAAGAAAGCCCTTGAAACATTACAAAAAGCAGTTTCATTTAATCCATGCAATTCTGAAGTTTTTACAGCTTTAGGAAGCATGTATTCAAGACTTAAAAGTCCCAAGGAATCTATTTATTACTACGAAAAGGCTTTGACCTATGTGTCAACAGAGGAAAAAGAAGATATTCTTTTTGACATTGCTTTTGAATACCAAAACTTAAGACAATTTGAATCTGCTCTGACTTATTTACAAGAAATCATTGAGGCAAATCCAAATAACGAAACAGCAATGTTTGAAATTGGATTGTGTTATAGTGAAATTGATAGAGATGATGAAGCTATTAGATATTTTAAAGAGTATTTAGACTATTATCCATATTCTTATATTGGGTGGTTCAATTTAGCCAATTCATTTATGAAAAAGGAGATGTTTGACGATGCTATTTTTGCATTTGATTACTCTTTGATTATCAATGAATTCTTCCCTGCTGCTTTTTACGGTAAAGCAAATGGATTTATTCAAAAGAAAGAATATGAAAAAGCAATTCTTGTTCTGAATGAAACATTTGGTTTGGAACAGCCACATACATTTGTCTATTGCACAATAGGTGAGTGCTATGAGAAAATGGAGCAGTATGACAAGGCCGCTACTTATTATGAAAAGAGCATCGAACTAGACAAAGACTACCCTGATGCATGGATAGGTTTAGCTATAATTTATAAACTAAAAGGGGATTATAAAAAGGCGCTAAGGCATATTGATAAAGCTATTAAATTAGATAAAACTAATATTGACTTTTTAAGCGTTAAAGCAGAAATATTTGAAGACCAAAAGGAGTTTGACAAGGCTATTCATTTGTACAAAGAAATCCTAGAGATAGAAATCAGCGATGAGGATACTTGGTTTAATTTCGGTGCTTTATTAGCCGACATGGGTAATTATGAAGAGGCGATTGATGTATTGGAAAAAGGGTATGAATTAACGGCTTCATCTGAAGTGTTTTTTAAGATGACTGCTGTTGCTTTTGAAGGAAAGAATCATTCTTTAGGAATGAGTTTATTGCAGAAAGGAATTAAAAAGTTCAAAGAAGATTTGGACAAATTTTACGAATATTACGAAGATTATAAAAAAGATAAGAAAATTATGAATCTAATTGATTCAATTAAAGAATAGAAAATAATGAAGAATTTTAAATTAACTCATATTCCGAATAGACCAGAGAAGCCGAGAGAAAAAGGGGTGACTATGATGATGGATAAAGGATTGAGTATAAGAGAGGTGGAGGATTATATTGAAACTTCCGGACATTTGACTGATTTAGTGAAGTTCGGTTTCGGGACATCTTTTGTAACTACCAATTTGGAACAAAAGATTAAATTGTACCAAGAAGCAGGAATCAAAACATATTTTGGCGGAACTTTATTCGAAGCATTTTATGTAAGGAAAAAAGTAAATGACTATCGTAAATTGGTTGATAAAATGAACATGGGAACTATAGAGATTTCTGATGGTTCGATTATTTTACCACATGACGAAAAGTGTGAATTGATACAGAAGTTCAGCAAAGATTACACGGTGTTAAGTGAAGTTGGTTCTAAAGAAGCTGGTATGATTATTAGCCCTGCAAAATGGGTGAAAATGATGACCAATGAATTGGAAGCGGGTTCTTGGAAAGTAATTGCTGAAGGTAGAGAAAGTGGTTCTGTTGGTATTTTTAGATCTAACGGAAAGCCACATACCATGTTGGTGAATAAAATTAGAGCAAAAGTTAAACCTGAGAATATTCTTTGGGAAGCACCGGTAAAAAACCAACAAGTTTGGTTCATCAACCTTTTTGGAGCAAATGTAAACTTAGGTAATATCGCACACAATGATATGATTCCTTTGGAGTGTCTTAGAATAGGGTTAAGAGGTGATACATTTTTCAATTACTTACCTGAAAATATAGTTGAAACGGCAAAACAATCGTTATGATAATTACCATAGATTCCTTGAATACAATTTCTGAACCTATTCTAGTAGATATTCGAGAAGAATATGAAAGAGAAAGTTTTTATTTAGAAAGTGCACTTTGTGCTCCAATGGCAACGTTGATGGAGGAATTGAGTAATTTCTCAAATAGCAATAATTATGTTTTGTTCTGTCAGAGTGGCAATAGGTCGACTAACTTAGTTAAGATTCTTCATGCTAAAGGTCACACTAACTTCTATAGTTTGGAAGGCGGAGCAACACTGCTTAATGAAAGAGGTCTTAAATGAAAAAAGAACGAGCAGTAAAAGATTACTTTTTACTTTCAGCGAAAGGACTAGGAATGGGGGCGGCAGATGTAATACCTGGCGTTTCTGGTGGTACGATCGCATTTATTACGGGAATTTATGAAGAACTGTTAGACACTATTAGTAGTGTTAATTTAGAGGCTTTAAAAAAGTTGAAAAAAGAAGGTGTTAAATCCTTTTGGAATCACATCAACGGGAATTTTATTGTAGCCCTTTTTACAGGAATAGCCATAAGTTTTGTTACACTTGCCAAATTAAGCACCTACTTAATGGAGCATACTCCTGTTCAATTATGGGCTTTCTTTTTTGGTTTAGTGGGAGCATCTATTTTTTACGTAGGAAAGCAAGTTGAAAAGTGGAACATATCTACTGTTTCATCCTTTGTTGTGGGAACCGTTGCTGCTTATTTCATAACTGTTTTGCCACCATTGGTAGGTTCTGATTCATTAATTTTCCTATTTATTGCAGGTATGATTGCCATTTGTGCTATGATTTTGCCTGGTATTTCAGGTAGTTTTATTTTACTTATTCTCGGTGCTTATAAAATTATAATGGAGGCAATCAGTGATTTAAACTTAATGATTATCGGAACTGTTGCAGCAGGCTGTGTTGTTGGCTTATTATCCTTTTCAAGAGTGCTTAAATGGTTGTTTGGAAATTACAAAAATGTTACCATAGCTATGCTTACTGGCTTCCTGCTTGGATCTTTAAATAAACTTTGGCCTTGGAAACATGTGGAAGAAATATTTGTAAAGCATGTAGGAGAACCTAAGGAAGAAGCGGTTGCTTTAGTAGAGAAAAATGTACTTCCTCAAAATTATGACACCTTTATTTACGAAGGAGAAAAAATAGTAGGGTATAATGCTGAAGATGGTCAATTGCCTGTCGCTTTGGTTTGTTTTGTGGTTGGTTTTGGAATAATTTTCCTAATGGAATTTGTTGCTAAGAAAATGAAAACAACCAACTAGTGATGCAAACAATTGGCCTTTTAGGTAAGCAACTATCTCACAGTTTTTCAAAATCATATTTTGAGAATAAGTTTGAAAACGAAGGGATAAAGGACTTTCAATATCTAAATTTCGAAATCAGTAGTATAGATCAATTACCTGGTTTAATCAAGGAATTTCAACCAAGAGGCTTTAACGTTACCATTCCTTATAAAGAGTCTATTATTCCATTTTTAAATGAATTAAGTGTAGAGGCTAAATCTGTTGGAGCGGTGAATACCGTTTTGATTGATTATAAAGGAGATAAACCATTTTTAAAAGGATACAATACAGATGTTTTTGGTTTTGCGCAAAGTATTAAACCATTTCTTGAAGGTACGCATGAAAAGGCATTGATTCTTGGAACAGGAGGAGCAAGTAAAGCGGTTGCGTTTGTACTGAGGAACTTGGGAATAGATTGTATTTATGCTTCCAGAAGTAAACATTCACATGATATTATCTCATACGAGGAAGTGAATGAATACGTTATAAAATTCTGTCCTTTGATTGTAAATACAACGCCTGTCGGCACCTTCCCAAATGTGGAAGCCACATTAGGTTTGGCTACTCAATTTATTAACGAATCTCATTTGGTGGTAGATTTAATCTATAATCCGGCAGAAACAAGGTTGCTATTAGATGCAAAACAGCAAGGTGCAAAAACCTTGAATGGGCTTTCTATGTTGCATCAGCAAGCTGAGAAAGCTTGGGAACTTTTTAGTAAGTAACTAAGTTATGTGCTATACATCTTTGCACTTTCAAAAAATAGTTATCTTTGATTCACTTTGAAAATCACAGGAAAAAAAATATTTCTTTGGTCTATTTGGCCAATCTTAGCAATAGCATTTTTTGGTATTTACTTCTTAATTCCTAAAGAGTCCGAAACAGACCATTTGGAATTGATACCGTCTAATGCTGATTTTGTAATCGTTGCTAATCCGCTAGTGCTGTTCAAAACCTACGCTAGACATTTGGAAGATAACCCCATGTTATTTAAGGATTTGACTTTTGAAATTGATGAGGATGCGTTAGATAAGTCTCGAAGGGAGGGAGTAGATCCGATTAGCAAATTCGCATTGTATCAGTTTAAGAAAGAGCACTTTAACTTTAGAGGTATTGGTATTTTGGCTAAGACGAATGACTTTTCTTCTTTTGTTGAGTTGTTTAATCAAAGAGATAATAAAGAGGAACCAACTGCTTATGAAGGTGGTAAGTATCTTGTAATGGCAAAGGATGAAGAATTTTATTTGTTCAAAAATGGAGTAGCAGTGCGCATCATTGCTCAGTCCTCCGATATTACTGAGGCCATTGTTAAAGAATGTTTTAATGATGTTTTTGAAGCTAAAACTCATTTAGTAGATATTGATCCTATTTTTAAGAAGCAGATTACCCAAAATGATCAAATGACTTATTGGAGTGGTAAGGATAATAATCTAGCCAAGGAACTAAACCCACAATTAGGAGTGATTTTCAATCTTTTTGATAGAAAAGATGTTGCTATAAATTTGACAGAGAAAGGATTTGAGATAGATGCACTCTTGGAGTTGCAAGAAGGAACTTCTATAATAGACCGTCAGAATCCAACTGAACTAACGTTGGAAGGAACGGAGTGTTTT
The DNA here is from genome assembly GCA_913064955.1 of uncultured Flavobacteriales bacterium. Taxonomy (GTDB): domain Bacteria; phylum Bacteroidota; class Bacteroidia; order Flavobacteriales_D; family Parvicellaceae; genus Parvicella. Next base: position 24,366 of record CAJYBK010000007.1, on the reverse strand, counting down.
CGTTTTGCTGCAAGTGTTAATCCAAGTAAATTCAGTAATTTCTTTGATTTGATTATTCCTCAAAATAAAAAGTACTTGATTAATGACTGGAATGGAGGGATTTCTGCTTCCGTGAATGGTTTTAAAAACATTTCAATAAAGAAAATAAGTCCTGCGGATGCTAGTGATTTAAATAATCAAGATTCATTGTATCCTTTCAAAACTGTTGAAAAGGATCTTATAGAATTTGAAATTCCTTTTGCTGGTGGAGGATTAGATGAGTTATTTAGTTACCCATACTTTACCGTTGCTTGTGAGTTGGAAAATATAGAAAATGTAAAAACTGCTATTTCAGCAGATTCTACCATAAGTAATGTTGGTGAGTACTACTCGTTTGTATTACCTAATTACGTGATGATTGTAGATGGTGTGAAATCCAAGCAAAGGGTTTACTTTTATTTTGTCGATAACTCATTGGTATTTTGTCCTGAACTTCCTGAGAAGGAATTTATACCTCAATACAATAATTTTGGCCTTTTATACAGGTTTGATCCTTTCTTTGAAAATTATGAGTACAAAAGTATGATGGGTGATTTTGCCTTGAGTAAAATAAAAGAATTTGAGTTCAACGGGTTTGAAATAAGGTATGTTAAATCCGAAGAAGGAACTGTAAAGTTAAAAGGACTCTTTGATCTTAAAAACACAGATAATCACTTAGTAGGTTTTCCAATGTTGTTGAAAAAAATAAGTGAAATGTCTTTTCTGTCAAGTTTGCCTGCTGCTTTTTAGTGGTTTAGCGGTTAAATGTGGCGTTTTATCCATAATTATCTTTCGTTGAAAACTTTGGCTAGACCTTTGTTATTTACCTAATATAATAGGTAAATTTGTTGTGGTGAATCAATTCGAAAATATCAATAATAATGGCGAAGTTATATCAGGTGCTCCTCCTTATTTAAAGGACAATAGGGCATTTAGATATGGTGATGGATTGTTTGAGACTATTCGTGTAATTGACGGTAGGCCTGTTAATTTACAAAGCCATATTGATCGCTTATTTCAAGGAGCCACGACATTATCTTTTTCTTTACCATCGCATTATTCATTAGATTTTTTCAAAGCTGAAATCGGTAAATTGATAGGGTCCAACAATATTGAAGTAGGCGCGAAACTTAGATTACATATGTATCGTGCAGGTGAAGGAACCTATAGAAGTCAAGAGGATGCTGTGAGGTATCTTATCACTGCAGAAGAAGTAGCAAATAATCTTTATACAATTAATCTAGAAGGGCTATCTGTGGACATCTTTTCAGAAATGAAAAAAGAAAGGAATATACTTTCAAGTTTAAAAACTGCCAATTCTTTACTTTATGTAATGGCAATGAACTATGCTAAAAAGAATAAACTCGATGAGGCTTTTATCTTAAATAATAATGGTCATATCATTGAGTGTTCGCAATCAAATGTTTTCTTAGTAAGTAATGGTGTTTTATATACCCCTCCGTTGTCAGATGGTTGTGTTGGTGGTACAATGAGAATGAATTTAATCAATCTTGCCATAGAGAAGAAGGTTACTATTTATGAAAGTTCTTTGACACCTCAGAATTTACTTGCTGCGGATGAAATTATTCTTACCAATGCTGTTCAGGGTGTGCAGTGGGTAGGTGCTTTTAGAACAAAAAGGTATTATAACAAAGTGGCTAAGGAGTTGCTGAATGCCATCATTGAAAAAGAATCACAAACTAGTTTAAAGAAGGATCCTCAGGGAAATTTGCAATCACTTTAAACTTTCCACCCATGTCATTCAATAAGTTTTTCCAAAGTTCTTTTTCTTTGGCGTTTATGATATTGTTTTCCGTTGGATTGGTTACAATCCAAGCGTTATCTTGAATTTCTTTTTCCAATTGTCCTGCTGTCCATCCAGAATAACCTAAGAAAAACCTTACATCCTTATCAGTAACAATTCCTGTATTAATCAATGTTTGCAATTTTTCAAAATTCCCGCCTGTGTAAAGGCCATCTTGAATACAAATAGAGTCTTCCAAAATATCTCCTAATGTGTGAATGTAATAGAGATTGCTAGAATTCACAGGTCCACCAAAGCCTACTTCAAAATCAATAGCTTCAAATCCTTCCATCACATCTTGCATATTAATAGATAAAATATTATTCAAGACAAATCCAAAAGAACCATCCTCATTATGGTCGCATAGAAAAACAACAGATCTCTTAAAGAAGTTGTCTTCCATAAAAGGTTCTGAAATTAGAAACTTACCCTTCTCAGGAGCAAGTTTATTAAGTTTTGCAAGGTTAAATAAATCTTCCACAATACAATGATAACGAGATTTAGAGGTATATGCAAAATATTTGAATCAATTGTTTAATCAATCTCACTAGTATAATTACTTTTGTTCGTAGCACTATAACGATAAGACTTATGAAACGCTTTACATTCAATGCTTTACTTCAAAATGACGGTTGGTTGAACAATTGTACAGTTGCAATTACTGATGATGGAAAGGTTCATGCAATAGAGCAGGACTCTGAAGATAAGGGAGAGATGTTTGATGGATATGCAATTCCTGGTTTTCAGAATGCACATTCACATGCATTTCAATATGCGATGGCCGGAATGGCCGAGCAACATGAAAATGCTGACGATAGCGATGACTTTTGGGGATGGAGAGAATCTATGTATCAATTGGCGTTGACTATTACACCTGATGATTTGTATAAGATAGGCGTTGATCTATATTCAGAGATGATGAGAAATGGGTACACTAGTGTTGCCGAATTTCATTATGTTCATCACCAACCGGATGGAACACCTTATCCTAATCTGGCAGAGATGGGAGAGGCCTTACTCAAAGCAAGTAGAGATACTGGAATTAAAATCACATTAGTGCCAATTTTCTATCAAAAAGGTGGATTTGGTAAAGTTCCAAATGATCGTCAAAGAAGATTTATTTCAAGTACGGTAGAAGATTATAAGAAGTTACTTGAGGCATCAATGGCATGTGCCAAGAATTATCCATTAGCAAATGTAGGAATTGGTATTCACTCCATGAGAGGTGTAGAACCAACGGATATCATAAGAGTAGTCAATGAGTTCTCTCAAGACATGCCATTTCATATTCACGTATCAGAGCAATTAAAAGAAATTGAAGATAGCATTGCTTATCTAGGAAAAAGACCAGTGGAGTGGTTGCTAGAAAATATTAACATGTCAGATCGTTTTCACTTAGTACATGCAACACATCTTACTTATTCAGAAACTGAAGGTATTGCTGAGTGTGGTGCCAATGTAGTGTTGTGTCCTAGCACTGAAGGTAATTTGGGTGATGGAATATTTCCATTGATTAATTATCAAAAACTAGGAGGTAAATGGTCTATAGGTACGGATAGTCATGTTGGATTGAATCCTCTGGAAGAATTAAGAATTTTGGATTACGGTCAAAGATTAATTTCACATAAGAGAAACATCATGATAGGTAATGGATTTCAAGATAGTGGAATGTATGCCATTAATCAATCTGTGATTGCTGGAAGAAAAGCCATGAATAATTTTTCAGAACAATATTTCAAAATAGGAGAGGACTTTGATGCTTGTATTGTCAATGCGGAACATCCTACTTTAAAAAATACCGAATTGAAGCATTTGGCTTCAAGGATTGTTTATGCCGCTGATGGGTCTATGATGAGAGGTGTTTTTGTTAGAGGGGTTAAAATATAGAATATATATGTTCTCCTTTCACACCTAATCACTAAAACCCAACAGTTAATAAATCCCTTATATTTTGATAAGTTATATAATGTAATTACCTAAGGTTATCATTATCTTTGCGCGCATGCAAGAAATGATACTTATTCTAGACTTTGGTTCTCAGTACACGCAATTGATTGCGAGAAGATTGAGAGAGTTAAATACTTACTGTGAAATTCACCCTTGGAACAAAGTTCCAACAATTGATGAAAATGTAAAAGGCGTAATCCTTTCAGGTAGTCCTTTTAGTACACGTGATGCCAACGCACCAAAGCCGGATTTGTTTGCTATCAAAGGGAAATTACCTTTATTAGGTGTTTGTTTCGGTGCGCAATACATGGCTCAAAATTTTGGTGGGGAAGTATTACCATCTAAAATTAGAGAATATGGTAGAGCAAATCTTGCGTTTGTAGATAGTTCAAATGTCTTAATGAGAGACGTTAATGAAAAATCACAAGTATGGATGAGCCATGGAGATACTATTGCTAGTGTTCCAGAAAATTATAAAGTTATCTGTTCAACTGCCGATGTAAAATTTGCAGGTTACCACATAGAAGGTGAAGAAACTTACGGTATTCAATTTCACCCGGAGGTTTATCACTCAACAGATGGAGCAAGTCTATTAAGAAACTTTGTTGTAGATATTTGTAAATGTTCTCAATCATGGACTCCAGATGCTTTCGTAGAAACAACAGTTACTGAATTAAAAGAAAAATTAGGAGATGAAAGTGTTATTCTAGGATTGTCTGGAGGTGTTGATTCTTCTGTAGCAGCCGTTTTGTTACATCATGCAATTTGTAAGAACTTACATTGTATTTTCGTGGATAACGGGTTACTTAGAAAAGATGAGTTTGAAAGTGTTTTGGAATCATATAAAGGTATGGGGCTGAACGTAAAAGGCGTGAATGCAAAGGATAAATTCTACGCAGCATTGGAAGGAGAGAAAGATCCGGAAAAGAAAAGGAAAGCAATAGGTAGAGTTTTTATAGAGGTATTTGATGAAGAATCAAAAAAAGTAGCAAATGCAAAGTGGTTAGGTCAAGGTACAATTTACCCAGATGTGATTGAATCTGTTTCTGCGACAGGAGGACCGTCTGCTACAATTAAATCTCACCACAATGTTGGTGGCTTGCCTGATTATATGAAATTGCAGGTTGTGGAACCATTAAGAGCATTATTCAAGGATGAAGTAAGAAGAGTAGGGAAGTCTTTGGATATAGATTCAGCAATTCTAGGAAGACATCCATTCCCGGGTCCAGGTCTTGGAATTAGAATTTTGGGAGATGTCACTGCAGAAAAGGTACGCATTTTGCAAGAAGCTGATAGTATCTTTATTAATAGTTTGAAAGAAGCAGGTCTATATGATGATGTTTGGCAGGCAGGCGTAATGCTTTTACCTGTGCAATCTGTTGGAGTAATGGGAGATGAGCGAACTTATGAAAATGCCGTAGCTTTAAGGGCAGTATCCTCTACAGACGGTATGACAGCAGATTGGTGTCACCTTCCTTATGAGTTTTTAGCAAAAGTTTCTAACGATATTATCAATAGAGTGAAAGGAATTAATAGAGTGACTTATGATATTAGCTCTAAACCACCAGCAACAATTGAGTGGGAATAAATACAATTGAGAATGAGAAAATTATTATTCATATTTATACTATCTCTTTGCAGTGCTTCAGTTGCCTTTGCGCAACCAGACGTAGTTCCTGTAGAAGTGATAAATGGAAAGCAATGTTATGTTCATAAAGTAGCTAAGGGACAGACCGCATATGGAATTTCCAAAATGTACAACACTACTGTCAAGGCTATTTTTAATAATAACCCAAACGCTAAAGATGGATTGGATATTGGACAAACTTTGTATATTCCTACAGGTGAGTCTGCTTCGGTTACTTCACCACCACCTGTAAAAGATAAGCCAGAAGTGTCAACTACAGGACCAAAAGATGGGCTGGCTGATCCTTCTCATCCAGACAATATTGCAAAGATGCAGGATGGATTTCAGGAGGAAGTTATTCCTGAAATTGTTGATACAAGCAAAATAATACATACAGTACTTGCAGGAGAAACAATGTATGCTTTGGCAAAAAAATATGGTGTTTCTGTTGATGAGATAAAACTAGCTAATGGTGGAAAGGTAAATTTAAAAATAGGAGATCAAATTATTATTCCTGTTGACAATGCGGATAAGAATAATGACATTTCGCCAATTGTTAAAGACCCAATTAATTCAAGTATTAATCCTGGAGATAGTGTCATTTTACATACGATAGAAGCAGGACAAACTTTTTACTTTTTAGGAAAACTCTATGGTGTTTCAGAAGAGGAAATCCGAGCAGCAAATGATGGTTTGGTTGATGGATTGAAAAAGGGAGAGACTATTAAGGTTATTGTTCCGAAGAAAGGAGCAATTCAAGAAACAGCAGTTATCAATCCTTTTGTTTTTGATAGTACTTCGCGCATTGAAGAGGTTTATGATGTAGCAATAATGTTACCTTTCATGTTGGACGAAAATGACAAGTACAGAGCCAAATGTCCGCCAGTAGGTACATGCCCTGTTTATGGCTATACTATGATGTCTATTAATTTTGAAAGGGGGATTATGATGGCGATTGACTCGCTTAGAAAGGCCGGGTTAAATGTAAATGTTCATGTTTATGACACACAGAATGATACATCCATTGTTTCTGCAATATTAAAAAAACCAGAATTTGAGAATGTTGATTTGATTTTTGGTCCATTATATCCTCGTCAGATTAAAATGGTAGCCGAATATGCAAGGAAGAATGCCATTCAAACGGTTATACCGGTTCCAGTTTCGAATAAGGCATTATATAAAAACCCTTATGTTTCCAAACATACCGCTTCTACACCAACACAAGTGCAGTACATGGGTAAATATATTGCTGAGAATTTTGCAGCAGCTAATGTTATTGCTATTAAAAACACTGGAGACAAACAGGATGGCTATTATTTTGATGAATTCGTAAAGAGTTTTAATGCAAATATTATTAATCAACCTTTGAGAGTAAGAGATTCAATTTTGACGACTAAGATGAGTTCTTCTTCTAAATTAACATCGGTTGAATCTAAAATGTCTGCAACTCAACTCAATTTAATAGTTGTTCCTGCTCAAGATGTGGGACATGTAAGTAATTTCATTACTAAACTAAGTGCGACTACCAATAGAAACCCTTATTCAAAGTATGAAGTAATGGTGTTTGGTTTGGAAGATTTTATGGAGTTTGAAACAATTGATGAGAAATACAAAAACAGGTACAATCTACATATTGTATCATCTAATTTTATAGATTATAACGACCAAGAAGTAAAAGACTTTATCCTTGAGTATAGAATTAAATATGGAGTGGATCCTGATAAATATACTATGCACGGATTTGATGCTGCCTTTACTAATTTGAAAGGATTATTATTGTATGGATCTTTTTACTCTCCAAACTACGGTAGGCTAATTAACCCTAAAGGATTTGCTTCTGGAAGTAATTACAAGTCAGTTGAAGAAGGAAGTGGATTTGAAAATCAAGCTGTAAAAGTCCTGCGTTACAACAATTATGTTGTTGAAGTAGTGAATGACTAATCTAAACTATTTTTCAGTTCTTTTACAATAGAACAAACTTCGTTGGCAAATTCTTCAGGTTTGTAGTCTTTATAGTCTTCTATTGACAGTCTTTTACCAACCACAACTTTGACTTTACTTGGACGCATCCAGATGGTTCCAGGCGGGTTTAAAGGTCTAGTTCCATGCATATAAATTGGGACAACATCAACGGCACAACTTTGAGCCAGCGCAAAAGTTCCTTTTTTGAAAAGGCCAATATTACCATCTTTGCTTCTTGTTCCTTCCGGGAATGAGATTACATTTTTTCCATTTTTGATTTGTTCACCTGCCAATTTCATAGTTGCCATAGCTTTAGAACGATCTTTTCTATCAATCCAAATGGTGCCAACTAGTGTGTTGGCCCAACCAAACATAGGTACTTTACTGAGTTCTTGCTTAGCAATGAAATACATAAAAAAAGGAAACACAACATATAACGCGGGAATATCAAAATGAGAAGAATGATTGGCAACATAAATACATGGTTTTTCTGTGTCAATGTTTTCTTTACCTATTATAGTTGCAGAACCAAACGGAAATGACAACATAACAGGTGACCAAATAAATCGCGCCATCCATTGCATTGCTTTTTGCGAAAACAAACCAACCAATATGACGATAGGTAAGAAGATCAAATTGAAAATGATCATACCTGCTAATTGGAATATGTTAAGTAGATACCACATTGTTAAAAATAAAAACCCGTTCAAAATTAAAAATTCTAAACGGGTTCTAAAAATATTGAATGAAATCTTAAACTGTTACGTCAACAATCGCATCTGCTTTGTATTCTCCAGCGTCTAATTTTTCTTTTACAATTTTGAACGTGTCAATAGTATACTTCACATCATCTAATGAGTGTGAAGCAGTAGGTATTAATCTCAATAAAATCATGCCTTTAGGAACAACTGGATAAACAACAATAGAAGTAAAAATCGCGTAATTCTCTCTTAAATCTTTTGTAATCATGGTTGCTTCACCAAGCGTACCACTAAGCATAACAGGTGTAACGCATGAGTTGGTATTACCTAAGTTAAATCCTGCATCTCTTAATCCAGATTGTAACGCATTAGTGATCGTCCACAATTTTTCTCTTTGAGTTGGGGCTTTTAATAACTCTAATCTCTTAAGAGCACCTATTGTTAAAGGCATTGGAAGTGATTTAGCAAATACTTGAGATCTCATATTGTAAGTCAAGAAATCAATAACGTCTTTCTTACTACATACAAATGCTCCAACACTAGCCATAGATTTAGCGAATGTTCCTAAAAGCACGTCAATTTCTTGATGTACTCCTTGCGCTTCACCAGCACCCTGACCTTTCGCTCCAAGTGTACCAAATCCGTGAGCATCATCAACCAAAAGTCTGAATTTGTGTCCTTGTTTTCTTAATTCTACAATTTCCTTCAACTTTCCTTGATCTCCGCTCATTCCAAAAACACCTTCTGTAATCAAAAGAATACCTCCACCTGTTTCTGCAACTATTTTTTCAGCTCTTTCTAAAGATGTTTTACATTTTTCCATGTCATTGTGAGGAAAAACGAAAGTTTTACCTTGATGAAGTCTAATTCCATCCACCAAACATGCGTGACATTCACTATCATATACAATTACATCATTCCTGTGAGTCAAAGAATCAACAACGGACATAAAACCTTGGTAGCCAAAATTCAACAAGTAAGCAGATTCCATTTCCATGAATTCAGCAATTTCTTTTTCAAATTGAACATGGTATTCTGTTTGTCCACTCATCATTCTTGCACCCATAGGATATCCCATACCCCAATCTCTTGCCGCATCTGCATCCACTTTTCTTACTTCAGGTAAGTTTGATAAACCTAAGTAATTGTTGATGCTCCATGTTAAAACTTTCTTATCTCTAAAATACATGTGAGAATCTATTTCCCCTGTTAACATAGGGAACGTAAAATATCCATGTGATGCAGCCATATGCTGACCTAGTGGTCCTTTGTTATTGGCTATTCTGTCAAATATATCCATCTTTTTAATCTATGATTTGGTTGCAAAGGTAGACCAAATTTAAAATGTGCTCAAATGATGTTAGTAAAATTATTAACCATCGATGTTTGATTTAATATTTCATAAAAAATCATAATAAGATACGCAATGCCTATTTTTGTCGTTCTAAAGCAGAAAAATAATTTTACCTTTGTCCGCTTATGCTGAAAATGAAACTTTTAATACCATTGCTTTCCTTTATTTTATTGCTCTCTAGTTGTAGCGAGTATAATAAAATACTAAAGAGTAATGATTATGAATTAAAGTATACTACTGCTATTAAGTTGTATGATGAAGGTGACTGCTATAGAGCAATGCCTCTTTTTGATGAGTTGATGACTTATTATAGAATGACTGAAAAAGGAGAGGATGTTTACTATTATTATGCTAAAACTCAGTATTGCCTGAAGGATTACTACATGGCATCTTATTATTTCAAAAGATTTACTAAAAACTTTCCTTACAGCGCTAGAAAAGAAGAATGTGCATACATGTCAGCCTTATGTACCAAGCAAAACTCGCCTGATTATAACTTAGACCCTACGGATACTAGAAAAGCAATTGATGATTTGCAATTGTTTATGGATCAGTATCCAGAATCTGAAAAAATAGATACATGTAACTATATGATTAAGGAGTTACGTGGTAAATTGGAGCGTAAAAGCTATGAGCAGGGGAAACTATACTATAAGATGGAGAAATACAAGTCTGCAGTAATTGCTTTTAATACAACCATCAAATCATATCCAGATACAAAATACCGCGAAGAGTTGATGTATTTGATTGTGAAAGCAAATTATTTATTGGCAGAGAATAGCGTAGAATCAAAAAAACAGGAAAGATATCAAGAAACAATTAAATCTTATCGTATCTTTGCAGACCGTTATAGTGAAAGTACTTATATTAAAAGTGCTGAGAATTATAACAAAGCAAGCGTAAAAGCAATTGAAAAACTGAATAACAATTAATAGGTATATACATGGCATACAGAGACAGTACAGCTGAAAAAACAACTATCACCCGTAACATGAACGATTTGGATAATGCTACAGGTAATGCTTACCAAGCAGTAGTTGTATTATCTAAAAGAGCAGATCAGATTAACACTGGTTTGAAAGAAGAATTATCTGCAAAATTGGAAGAATTTGCTTCTAGTACAGATAACTTGGAAGAAATTTTTGAGAACAGAGAGCAAATTGAGGTTTCTCGTTTTTACGAAAGATTACCTAAGCCAACTGCTATATCAATTCAAGAGTATGAAGAAGATAAGTTGTTTTGGAAATTGGCTGAGAACAAAACAGAACAATAAAATACCTATATGCTTAAAGGAAAGAAAATTCTTTTAGCAGTCACAGGTAGTATTGCTGCGTATAAAGCAGCGTTTATTATAAGACTTTTAAAAAAGCAAGGGGCATTTGTCAGAGTAATCATGACAAAGGCCTCTTCTGATTTTGTCACACCCCTAACTTTAAGTACTTTATCTAAAGAACCAGTTCTAATTGATTTTCTTAAGGATGATCAAACTGGTGAGTGGAATAACCACGTGGAATTAGGATTGTGGGCAGATATCATGCTTGTTGCACCGGCAACGGCTAATTCCATTTCTAAAATGATATCGGGTAATGCTGATAATTTCTTAATCGCCACTTATCTTTCGGCTAAATGTCCAGTTTTTGTTGCTCCAGCAATGGATTTAGACATGTATGCGCATGGTAGCACACAAGATAACATGAAGACCTTAGAAGAAAGAGGTAATCGCATAATCTATCCAGAAAGTGGAGAACTAGCTAGTGGTTTGGTTGGAGAAGGAAGATTAGCTGAACCGGAGCATATCATTGAAGTACTAAATACATTTTTAAAAGAAGGACTGTCTCTTACTGGTAAGAAGGTTTTAATAACAGCTGGACCAACGCACGAACCTATTGATCCTGTTAGGTACATAGGCAATAGAAGTTCAGGTAAAATGGGCTATGCTTTGGCAGAGGCTGCTGTCAAAAGGGGAGCGGAAGTAACTTTGATATCAGGTCCTAGTGCCTTATCTGCACCGTCAGGCTTATTGAAAATGGTAAAAGTAATTTCCGCAAAAGAAATGTTTGAAGCATGCCAATCAAATTTTGATCAGGATGCAATTATAATGGCAGCTGCTGTTGCAGATTATACGCCTAAGGAAGTATCGAATATCAAAGTGAAGAAGAAACAAGATGATTGGAGCATTGAATTGGAGAAAACCCAAGACATTTTGAAATGGATGGGACAAAATAAAACTAATCAGAAATTAATTGGCTTTGCTTTGGAAACAAACGATGCAGTTGCGCATGCACAAGGGAAATTAGAAAAGAAAAAGTTGGACGCCATTGTATTGAATACTCTTGAAGACAAAGGTGCAGGGTTCCAGACGGATACTAACAAAGTAACTATTATTGAAAAGGACAATAAATCCACAAGTTTTGAGTTAAAGTCCAAGGAAAAGGTAGCAGAAGATATACTGAACAAATTGGAAGAATTATTGTAGGAGAAGAAGCATGAGAAATTTATTTTTAATTATAGCATTAGTATTTTCATTGATTGCAACTGCGCAAGAGTTTAATTGTGATGTTACGGTGATAGCACCAACTTTAAAAAGTGATCCAGCCAATACTGAAATCATTAAAGCTTTGGAGTCCTCCGTATTTGAGTTTGTAGGTTCTCAAAAATGGACAGATGATAATTTCGCAGACAATGAAAAAATTGACATGAGTATCTTGATTACTATCAATACAAAAAGTGGAAGTAATTTTACAGGAAGCATTCAAGTGTCTTCTTCAAGACCGGTTTACAATAGTGATTATAAGACTAGACTATTTAATTTCAATGATGAGAAATTGAGTTTCGTTTACGATAGAGGGCAGGCATTGATTTATACTCCAGATAGGCATCAAAATAATTTGTCTGATGTGGTTGCTTTTTATGTATATATGGCTCTTGGATATGATTATGATTCTTTCTCTTTAAAAGGCGGAACACAATTCTTCAATAAAGCACAGCAACTCGTGGGAAGATGTCAGAATGCGTCAGAGCCAGGTTGGAAACCTACAGAAGGTAAAAAGAATAGATTCTCAATGGTCGATAATGTATTGAACAATGCTTTTGTAAATCTAAGAACATGTTATTATAATTATCATAGAAAAGGATTTGATCAACTTTATAGTGACAATAAAAAGGCCGTACAAGTTGTGGTTGATGCGTTAAAATCATTAGAAGAAATTCATAAAACACAACCCAACAGTTTGAATGTTCAAATATTTTTTGCGGCTAAATCTGATGAAGTAGTTAATATGTTTAAAGACATGGATGATCAAACTAAGAACCAGGTGTACATGACAGTAACTAAATTAGACCCAGGAAACATTTCCAAGTATAATAAAATGAAGAAATAATATGAAATATCTATCCCTAGTTGTTTTTCTCTTTACATTAAGTTTTCATGGGTTTTCACAAACCAATTCTTTATTGGATAGGCCAAATATTCATGTAGAAGGGTACGCTTTTGAAGAAGTAACACCAGATGAAATATTTATCAAAGTGACCATTTTTGACGATAAGGATAAAAGTGTGGAGAGTAAACAGACAGAATTGGTCAAAAGTCTTAATGAGTTAGGTGTCATAGGGGAGCGAATAACTTTGATGAATGAAGGAGCGAATTTTGGAAGATTGACATGGAATAGAAAAGAAGTTGTCAAAAGTTTAGAATTGTCTGTGATGGCGGAGTCTGCTGATGAAGTGATTAAAATCTTCAAAAAGTTGGACGTGCTGAAAGTGGATGACGCTTATATCTATAAATTGGATTATTCTAAGAGAGAGGAAATTGAAAGAATGGTGCGTATTGAAGCCATTAGCAATGCTAAAGGTAATGCTACAGATCTTTTAGGAGCTATTGAAAGTAAGGTTGGTTCTCCATTGAAAATAACTATAGGTACCAGAAAGGTTTCTGGAGAAGAAAATATTTATAGAAGAAATTATAGAATGGGAGTTTCGGATTCTTTTATGAAAAGCAATGATTTCGCTTATTTTGATGGTTCTTTTCAGAAAATCAAAATAGATTATTCGGTAGACTGTTGGTTTGAGATAGAGTAGGTAGATTTCAATTTTTTTAAGTTGTCATGCTTGAAGAAATCACGCATATGCACTTGTAAAAGCAAAACTCTCACCATCAAATAAGCCTTTGTCACTTAATTTTAATTTAGGTATAACCAATAAGGCACAAAATGAAAGTGTCATAAAGGGTGAAGTTAGTGTAGCTCCCAATTCTTTAGATCTTTTATCGATCGCTTCGTATAAATTAGCAACTTCATAACCATCCAATGCAGACATTATACCCGCAACTGGTAGCGGTACAATCTTCTTTTCTTCGCCATTGGCCAATGAAACACCGCCAAGTGATTTGATAATAAGGTTAATAGATTCTGTAATGTCTTTGTCGTTGGTTCCAACAGCGATAATATTATGGCTGTCATGTGCCACGCAAGATGCAATGGCTCCTTGTTTTAATCCGAAGTTCTTTATGAAGGAAACAGCTGGAGGTGCGTCAAAATATCTATTAACTACTACAATTTTTAATACATCTTGATTTACATCTGATTCTAGAAAACCGTTGTTTCCAGCAATTGTAGCAACTGACTTTTCAGTAATCAATTGTCCATCTTCTACAACAATTACTTGAACAGGACGTCCGGTATCTTCCATCATTATCTGATTTCGTGTAATTTCAGAACAATTAAAATTATTTACAGCTTCTTCCTCTATGCTATTTATTTTAGTTTGGCCATTCTCTGCTACCAATTCGCCATCAATATAAGTTGCCTTAACATCAAAAGACTTTAAGTCAGAAACGATGCAAAAATCTGCAGGGTCATTTTTTTGTAGTAATCCTACATCCATTTTATAATGCTTAACCGGATTCATAGATGCAGCCCTTAAAACATTAAAAACATCACAACCTTTATCTATTGCTCTTTTTGCTAATTTGTTAATATGTCCAACCGCTAAGTCGTTTGGGTGTTTGTCATCAGAACAAAGCATAACCATTTCAGGATATTCATCGATTAGTGACCACAGTGCTTCAAAGTTTTTGGCAGCGCTTCCTTCTCGGATAAGTATCTTCATTCCATACTTCAATTTGTCTAAAGCTTCATCTTTGGTAAAGCACTCATGATCTGTGGTTATTCCAGCGGCAATATACTTTCTGGCATCTTCTCCTCTTAGTCCAGGAGCATGTCCATCTACCTCTTTTCCAAGGTCATGTGCTAATTTAATTTTAGCCATCACATCCGGGTCCTTGAATAAGACACCAGGAAAATTCATCATTTCAGCAAGATAGTTAACTCTAGGTAATTTGAAAATCTCCTCCAAATCATCCAAGTCAATGGTTGCTCCAGCAGTTTCAAACACAGTAGCAGGGACACATGAAGGTGCACCAAAGTGAAATTTAAAAGGTGTTTTTAATCCATTTTTTACCATGAACTCCACACCTTCCTTACCTAGTACATTGCCAATCTCATGGGGGTCAGAAATTGTAGCAACAGAGCCATGACAAACAGCAAGTCTAGCAAATTCAGAAGGAATCAACATAGAACTCTCCACATGAACATGGGCATCGACAAATCCTGGGATTATAAAGTCTGTTGATTCGGTTGAATGTTTTGCTATTTGAACTATTACACCGTTTTCAATGTGTACAGATCCTTGATGAATAGTTTTATTCACAACGTCAACAATATTTCCCTCAATCTTTTTCATGCTATATTTTTCTGCTTTTAACTATGCAATAATAGGTATTTGAAATTTATAAGTACTAATTTTGTATAATGAAATTCAAACTAGTAGCCGATTTCGAACCAACAGGTGACCAGCCTCAAGCCATCAAAGAATTGGTAGAAGGAGTCAATAGCAATGTTAAAAATCAAACCTTGTTAGGGGTTACTGGTTCTGGTAAAACTTTTACTATAGCCAATGTAATAAAGGAAACCAATCGACCCACTTTAATTCTTTCTCATAACAAAACCTTGGCGGCACAATTGTACTCTGAGTTTAAGTCTTTCTTTCCTGAGAATGCTGTAGAATACTTTGTTTCGTACTATGATTACTATCAGCCTGAAGCATATATGCCAACGTCAGATACATTCATTGAAAAGGATATGTCTATCAATGACGAGATAGAGAAATTAAGATTGAGTTGTAGTTCTGCGCTGCTTTCAGGAAGAAAGGATGTTATCGTTATCTCATCAGTTTCATGCATATATGGAATCGGGAATCCAGAAGAATTTAAAAATGGGGTTACTTTCATTCATAAAGGAGAAAATGTAGGCCGTAATAAATTCTTACATAAACTAGTTGATATTCTTTATTCACGAACCACTGGTGATTTCACAAGAGGAACTTTTAGAGTGAAAGGTGATACTGTAGATATTTATTTAGCCTATCTTGATGTAGCATGTAGAATAGAGTTTTGGGGTGATGAAATAGAAAATATTTCAACATTTGACCCGCTAACCAACGAAGTTTTTTCCACTTTCGATGAATATTCAATTTATCCAGCCAACATATTCGTAACTAGTAATGATAATATACAGAAAGCCGCTTTTGAAATCGGTGAAGACATGGTAAAACAAGTGGAGTATATGAAGTCTATTGGTAAGCATTTAGAAGCTAAAAGATTGCAAAGTAGAGTAGAGTTGGATCTTGAAATGATGCGTGAGTTAGGCTATTGTAGTGGTATTGAGAATTATTCTAGATATTTAGATGGAAGAAAAGAAGGTAGTAGACCTTTCTGCCTGATTGATTATTTCCCAAAAGATTTCTTGATGGTGATTGATGAGAGTCACGTAACCGTTTCTCAGATAAAAGCCATGTATGGAGGAGATAGAGCTCGTAAAATCAACCTGGTAGAATATGGCTTTAGATTGCCATCTGCAATGGATAATAGGCCTTTGAAGTTTGAAGAATTTGAACAGATTATAGATCAAACAATTTTTGTAAGTGCTACGCCAGCAGATTATGAATTAGAATTATCGGAAGGTATTTACGTAGAGCAGTTAATTCGACCAACGGGCTTGCTGGATCCAGTTATAGAAGTAAGGCCTTCCTTAAATCAAATTGATGATTTAATTGGTGAGATAAGTACTGTTGTTGAAAGAGATGAAAGAGTTTTGGTTACTACGCTTACAAAACGAATGGCAGAAGAAGTTGATGCTTATTTTGCTAAATTGGGAATAAGAAGTAGGTACATACATTCTGATATTGATACATTGGAAAGGGTGGAAATATTAGGTGATTTGAGAAACGGGCTTTTTGATGTTCTAATTGGTGTAAACTTATTAAGAGAAGGATTGGATTTGCCTGAGGTTTCTTTAGTTGCAATTCTAGATGCAGATAAAGAAGGGTTCTTACGTTCTGAAAGAGCACTAGTGCAAACCGTTGGACGTGCGGCTAGGAATCTAAATGGATTTGTAATAATGTATGCGGATAGAATGACCAATTCTATGCAAAAAACAATAGACGAAACTAACAGAAGAAGATCTAAACAAATTGCCTACAATGAAGCACATAATCAAGTGCCAACAGCATTAGGGAAATCAAAAAGTAATATTTTGCGTTCTCACAAAATTCACCCAACGGAAGTGCCTTATGTGGTAGATCATGAAGTGGGAATTGCAGCCGATCCTGTCGTTGCCTATATGGGTAGGGATGAATTGGAAAAAGCAATTGAAAGTATTAAATCAAAAATGGCTTTTGAAGCGAAGAAAGAAAACTTTATGGCTGCGGCTAATTTAAGGGATGAAATGTTTGCTCTTAAAAAACTGCTTATTGAACGTTTTGAGGATTAATTTTTAAGTTCTTTCTATGACTTAAAGAGTAAATAATAACTAAGGCAACGATGATGTTGGGTGCCCAACCCAACCAGGCAACTAACCTATATAGATCCATTGGTTTCATTTCAAGATCATACAATGCTGTAAAAAGGTATTTCCAACCTCTTAATGTAAGTGCTGATAACGTTAATGAATAACTAATGATCATCATGTATTGATGCTTGTCAAACTTTCGCAAAACAGCATATCTATATGCTAAAAAAGTCGATGCCATCCAGATTAGACTAAGCGCAATGAAAGCAATTTGACTATAAATGCCTCCATTAGCAAAATATCCCATGATAAGTCCAGTAGGCCCAGAAAGAAAGACTACTACAAGAACATAAAGTTTGCCCAAATTACGGTGAATCTTGTATTTGTAAAGACGCTTAGAGAACTGAGTGAAGCCTGCAAGTAAAACAACCATACTTGTCAGCACATGAATATAGAATGCTGTAAGCCAAAACTTAGATAAAGCGCCAGGATATTCTCTGAACATCCATTGCTTAATTCGTAAGAATCCAACCTTTGTGGAGAATGGAAAGTAGTCTAAAGTAATTTCCAACATGAGGAAACTAAAAAATAGTAGTAGCACCATTAGTATGACTTGTCCTATAATCTTAACCTCCTTCATTAGTTATCAACGCTTCAATAAAGTAATCTTCTAAATTCCTATATTTGTTGAAATTAGTAAAAAATATCAAATGAAAATAAAACTACTCTCATTTGCCTTTATAGCAACTTTAATAAGTTGTGGTGAAGCAACTACTGAAGAAAATGCAGGTACAGAAACAGATGCTGAAGTTCATGTTTCAGATCATCAAGTGTTGGATGAAGGAGTCGAAGGCAACATAGATCTTGTTACAAGTATTGTTACTAAAGGTGGTGCAAAAGCAGCAGATCAACAAGTTATTGAAGACATGCTTACTTCATTGGAAAGCGAAAAAACTGTTGAAGGCTGGGAATCAGGAGTGGTTGGTCATTGGGTTGGAAGCTTTGGAAAGAATAAAATCAATATTTCAATTACAAAGATAGATGGTGAAAATGCAGAAGGTTTTAGTGTTTGTGCTGGTAATTTTAGAAAAATAGAAGGGACGGTAGTTCCTGAAGATAACGGGTATACATTTGTGATGAACGAACCTGGCAATGATCAGTATGATGGCGCATTCGATTTTGCTGTAGCTAAAGATCTTAGCGGATTAACAGGCTCGTGGACACCTTTTAAGAAAGAAGGGAACACAGCCAAGAATTATAGTCTTTCAAAGAAAGAATTTACTTACAACCCTAATGCTGGTGATTATCCTGAAACTTCGGCTAAAAAATTAAAATATACTGATGTAGAAAACTTGGATGTAGAGGAGCTAGGGTACATGAGAAATGAGATATATGCACGTCATGGTTATTCTTTTAAAAATAAAGATTGGAGATATATTTTTGAAGGCAAAGACTGGTATGTGCCAATGGGAGTGGATATTAGGCATCAGTTAACAGATATTGAAGTGGAAAATATTGGATTGATTTATGAGTACGAATCATACTTCGATGAATATTATGATGAATACGGAAGGTAATATGAAAGGATTGAAATATATTTTAGGGCTATTGATAATTTTCTCTGCTGCAACCGAACATTATACTCAAGCAGGAGATAAAGGTGTCTTAATAACGGATATAGGTGTTGGAGGTACAGGATATAAACTCCTAACTAATTACTCCTTTAAGGAAAGTAGTGCGGTAGATTACGGATTAATGGCGCATGTTGGTTATAATTTCCATAAAAGTGTAGGTTTAAATCTTGAATTTGAAAATAGAAATTATTTGGCTGGAGATAGTGTGGAGGTGGATAAAATTCTAAGCAACAGAATAGGTGTTGGTGCAGAATTCCATATGATTAATAAACCAAAATTTACATTGTCAATAGGAATGTTAGTAGGAGGGTTTACATTTAACTATAATGTTATTGATTCAACTAATACCTATGATATTAAAGCTTCAGGTATTTATCAAAAGATTGGATTAACATCACGATTCTATTTCGGTAAGAAAAATGCATTTGGCTTATTTTTGAACGGAGGGTTTGTTAACAATCCAATGACTTATGACTCATATGAGTACAACAATGAGCAACAAGATTACATCGATGGTATTCTGGTAAAAGATCACAGGGTTTTTAGTAGAGGCTTTTATGTTAATATAGGTTTAACCTACAATTGGCGGATAAAAAATTACTATTAACAGAGTTTTTAAGAATTGTTGAAGAATACATTTGAAAAATTAATCTTCAAAACATATATTTGTGTATCGAATTATTATTAATAAAAACATAAAAACAAACGAAAATGGCTTATTACAAAACAATTGACGGAAACAAGTACGATGGTGAATTAATCGAATTAGCGGATAAATTAACTACAGGTGGAGGTGATGGAAGAATATCTAAAGCAGATGCTGCTGAGTTATTAGAAGCTGTTAAAGACGGTGCATCATATACTGACATTGAGAAAGCAACAATGAAGTACATTAGAGAAAACTACAAATGGACTGATGCTGCTGATGAGTGGTTTAGAGATGAGATTAGAAAGTGGGCTGCTTCTAAGTAATCCGTAAATAATATTTAAAAAGGGATAGTGCTAGTCATTGTCCCTTTTTTTTTATGTCCAGTTTTTTGATAAACATCTTGTGTCTTTTACTAACAATCCAAGGAAAAGTAATCCCGTTTTAAGAATACAATTTATCTTTGTCAATAAATAGAAATTTCAGCAAAATAATATGGAAACAATAACAGGTATTACTTTCAATTTCCCCAATCAAATTAGTCATTATAATGGTAAGGTTAGAGATGTGTATAATATTAATAACGAACACTTGGTGATGGTTGTAAGTGACAGAATATCAGCATTTGACGTTGTACTACCTAAAGGCATACCTTATAAAGGTCAGGTGTTGAATCAACTAGCAGCAAAGTTTCTTAGAGCAACGGAAGACATACTTCCTAATTGGCTAATAGATTCGCCAGATCCTAACGTGAGTGTAGGTAAAATGTGTGAGCCTTTTAAAGTTGAAATGGTAATCAGAGGTTATCTAACTGGACATGCTTGGAGGACGTACAAAAGCGGGTTAAGAACATTATGTGGCGTTACACTTCCTGAAGGTATGAAGGAGAATCAAAAGTTTCCGGAGCCTATTATTACGCCTACTACAAAAGCGAGTGAAGGTCATGATGAGGATATATCAAGAGAAGACATTATTGCAAATGGCATTGTTAGTAAGGAAGATTATGAAAAATTAGAAGACTATACAAGAAAGATATTTCAAAGAGGTACTGAAATAGCCGCAAAGCAAGGATTGATTTTAGTTGATACTAAATATGAATTTGGCAAGATCGGTAACGAAATCTATTTAATAGATGAAATTCATACACCTGACTCTTCAAGGTATTTTTATGCTGATGTTTATCAGGAAAGACTTACGGCCAATGAGCCTCAAAAACAATTGTCTAAAGAGTTTGTGCGAGAATGGTTGATGGCTGGTGGTTTCCAAGGTAAGGACGGACAGACTATACCTGAGATGACTGACGAGTTTGTAGAATCAGTAACTGATCGATACATAGAATTGTATGAGAAGGTGAGTGGCGAAAAGTTTGAGAAAATTGAACTTACAAATCCTAAAGAAAGGATTGAAAATAATGTGAAATCGTTTTTTGATAAATTAACGGTAAGTAATTAATTTTTTTATGGCAAAGAAGAACAAGAAAAACGTAGTTTATTCCACTAATCCAAACTTTAATTACGACAGTGAAGATGGGGATGAGGAGGTAACTTTAGAGCCTAAGGAACAATTGCTATACGTGTCCCACGATCGAAAGCAAAGAGGTGGTAAAACTGTTACCTTAATAGAAGGATTTGTTGGTCTAGAAGAAGATTTGAAAGATCTTGGTAAAATGCTAAAGTCTAAGTGTGGTGTAGGAGGAAGTGCTAAAGATGGTGAGATTTTTGTTCAAGGTGAACACCGGGATAAGGTTATTCTGCTATTGGAAAAAGAAGGATATAAAACAAAAAGAAAGGGCGGATAAATTGAGAGGACTTGTTATTATATTTATAATGTTATTAGGTGCTTATCAAGCCAGTGCTTACAAGGATCCTGAACGAAAATCAGTTTTTTTGGAAGTTGGTGGAAATGCCTATTATGGTTCTATTAATTATGAAGCAATATTTGGAACTAATAAACATCATGCTTTCGCATTCAGAATTGGGGTAGGAGGTTATCCTGTAACTAATACTACAGATTTTGTGGTAGGCGTGCCAGTAGCGTTTAATTTTATTACAGGCAGAAGGTCTAGTTTTCTTGATCTTTCATTAGGGCAAACACTGACTGTTAACACTAATGCAGAGTTCGAGCCGATAACCACTGCAGGAATAGGATACCGTTATCAAAAAAGCAAAAGCCCGTTATTTTTTAGATTAGCTTATACGCCATTGATAAATTATATAGGAGGTATGGAGTATAAACATTGGGCTGGTTTGACTATTGGATTTACATTTAACTTGGCTAAATGTAATACTTGTCCAACCTTTGATTAGTCCATGTTTTCAGTAATGCTATACCTTTCGCAAGTAATCCTTTCGCTCTTTAAGCCCTTGATTTCAATATAAAAATGATGTACGCCTTCTTTTGATTCTGAAATAGCATCAAAAGTAATGTTCTGAATTTTTGGTTTGAGAGATTCGTCAGCCAATTTCATTTTGTGTAGCCCTCTACTTAAATCAAAAATCTTTTGAGTTTCTTTCACGTTATTAAAAACTAGCGTTATCTCCTCTTCCTTGGGGTTAAACATCTTATATAACTTAACTTTGATTCTTAGTCTTTTACCTTTGGATACATCCAACTTTAAAATGGTTGCGTCAACAAAATCGTATGGTAATTTATTTTTCAATGTTTTGTGGCTATTTAATGTTTCTTGGTACAATGTTGCAAAGTTACCATTCTATTCAGTATTTAAAATTCTCTTCTCGGTTATTATTAAAATAAAGTTCTTTAAACTTAAAGGGTTACAGGGTTTGCTGATGAATTTATGTATTGTTGACAATTAAAAATGAATATTTTGAGTAAATACCTGTTTAACTAGTTGGTTTAATTAAGAATAGGAGTATTTTGAACTGAATTCAATTGAGTTTTTGACAGTTTAAGTTATTAACATTTACTAACAATGGTGTAACTAATAATTCAACAATGCCGTTCTTTACATTAACCCTATTTACACTACAGATTATGACTAAATTTCTACTATTTTTAGTTTTTCTACCCCTAACAATTCTTTATAGTAATAAAGGATATGCCACTCATGCTATGGGAGGTGATATCTGGTATGAATGTAACGGAGGAAATAGTTATACTATATTCTTTGCTTTCTACCGTGATTGTAATGGTGTCAACGCTCCAAATACAATTACTATTGATTATGCTTCTTCGTGTACAGGAACGAATAATATAACTTTAACTCAACTTCCCGGTACAGGACAAGATATTACACCTACTTGTCCTTCTCAGCAATCAACCTGTGCAGGGGGAAATTTCCCGGGAGTAGAAAAATACGTGTATTCAGCTACTGTGAATTTAGCGCCATGCGCTGATTGGGTTTTCAGTACAAGTATATGTTGTAGAAATAATGCCATTACTAATATTACTAATCCGGGCGGTGAGTCCATGTATTTGCAAGCAACATTAGATAATCTAAATAACGGATGTAATAGTTCTCCATCTTTTTCAAGTGACCCTGTTCCATACGTATGTGTCGGTGAAACTTTTTGCTTTAATCACGGGGCTATTGATGCAGAAGGAGATTCAATTGCATTTTCATTAGCAGTTCCTTTTGATCAAGGTCCAACAGATCCTGTTAATTATCTTGGTGGATATAATGCTGGTCAACCTATTTCATCGAATCCTCAAATTACGTTTGACCCTGCAACAGGTGATATCTGTATGACTCCTTCAGCAATTGAAGTTTCCGTTACGGCTGTAATTGTGGAGCACTGGAGTAATGGACAGTTGGTTGGTACTGTCATGAGAGATATACAAATTATTGCAATTAACTGTAATAACGTACTTCCAACGGTAGATGGTATTGACGCTATGAATACTTTTACAACAAGCGCCTGTGCAGGAACACCAATCACATTCATTACTAATGGAAATGATGGAAATGCTGGTAACTTGTTAACGATGTCGTGGAATTCTGGAATACCTAATGCTACTTTCAATATTGCGAACAATGGAACTGCAAATCCGGTTGGTTCATTTTCATGGACACCAACCATGGCTAATGTAAGTAATACTCCATATTGTTTTACCGTTACGATTCAAGATGATCAATGTCCACTAAACGGATTTCAGATTTATTCATTTTGTATTACAGTTGGAGCGGGTAATGTAGTAGCCAATGCTACAGCGGTAGACCCTTCATGTAATGGTATTTGTGATGGTGAAGCATCGGTCGTTGGTTCTGGAGGTCAAGCGCCCTATACTTATAGTGTTGATGGCGTAAATTATGGAGTTCCTAACACTTTTGCGGGCTTGTGCGCAGGTCCATATGATTTGTTTGCAATGGATGACAATGGATGCTCAAGTAGTTCTCCAGTTACGTTAGTAGATCCTCAACCTATAGTGTTGACACCTTCAAGTACTCCAGTTACTTGTAATGGAGGTGCAAATGGCATCGCTAGTGTAGCCGTGGCTGGTGGAAATGCACCATATACATACTCATGGTCAAATGGAGCGTTGACTGCGGTCAATTCAAATCTAGCAGCAGGAACATATACTGTAACGGTTACAGATGCTAATGGTTGTTCAGAAATGTTGGATATCATTATAGGAGAACCCACTGCACTTGTCGCAACCTCAACCATCACCGACCCAAGTTGTGCTGGTAATGACGGAGAGATTACTGTTAATGTTTCTGGAGGAAGCTATGTGGATTCATATAGACCTAGTAAAACAGTAGAAAAAACCATTAACACAAGATCTTCTCTGCCTGCGAGTAGCTATTATTATTCCGATAGTAGTGATTATACAGGTTCTATTCCTTTAGTGAAGTTTATTGATATTAA
>CAJYBK010000006.1 GCA_913064955.1 uncultured Flavobacteriales bacterium | reverse complement strand
CAGCGGATGTTTTGTCGTAATCTACATTAAGAATGACTCCACCTAAGTCAAATATGATGTTTTTGATGCCCGAAAGGTTTATCATTTCACTTTTTTATTGCGTATTTCAATGCAAATATGTAAAATTGCACCCGCATTTCAAACTAATAATTTGAAATGGGCCCTTAGCTCAGCTGGTTAGAGCACCTGACTCATAATCAGGGGGTCCACGGTTCGAGCCCGTGAGGGCCCACAAAAGGTAGTTCATCTGGACTACCTTTTTTTGTTTTAAGACGTTAGCTCAATAGTTTCAACACTCCTTTTTTTTGCTTTTTCTTCAAGAATGAAATCAATATATTTTTCTAAACCTTTTTGGTTTTGTAACTCTTCTTTTGACAGGTACTTGTTTATCCTGTTAAGCGTGCCTTTATCAAAGTCATGTACAGTTTTAAAGTATTCCAGCAGGTTGTTAGTTATTTCTTTGCCATTATATGGTTTCTTACTTATTATATCAGATCCAAATATCTTTTTAAGTGGCTCCTCCCTAACCCTAATTATATTTAGTCCCGCTTGTTCTAGTTTTAGTGTTTTTACCTTGTCAAAATCTCTTTTGCCCTTGTGCCAATAGTGTCCATCAAACTCTATTCCCATGTTTAGAAGTGGAATATAAATATCAATTGAGTGAACAGTTCCTTTTACTCTAATTTTATGACCTTTAGGGTCTATGTCTTTAAATATTGATGCCAATTCAAAAGTGATTGTTAACTCTTGTCTAGATTGAGGGGTCAGGGTACAATATGGGCACCCGCTTTCTTTTGAAGATCTACTATTGGGACTTGCTAACCAAACATGGTCTTTACCTTTGGAACACTGCCACCAGTATTTTTTAGTACTGCTGCTAAGAGCAACTGTGTTAGGTGTAATATTCCCATTAAGTGTGGGGTGCCATTCACTTGCTAATTTAGGGTTAAGAGTTGCTAAACTATTGGATTTCACAACTTTTCTTCCTGAACATATAGGGCAGCCATTACCCCTAGTTCTGCTGTCAATGGATGCTTTCCATTCATGATCATCTCCTTTGTCACACTTCCACCATACCTGCTTATGACTTTTTAATGTAACATCATAAGGAGTCAGTTTTCCATTAAGAGAAGGGTGCCATTCCTTTGTTAATTCAGGCTGTAAGTAAGCAAGACTATTAGACTTAACAACCTTCAACCCCCTGCATATAGCACAACCATGACCGCTTGACCTCTCTGAAATTGGCGCAGCCCAAATATGATCTTCACCTTTAGAACATTGCCACCAAACCCTTTTCTTACTTCCTGCAGAAACATCATCTGGAGTCAAATCGCCATTAAGAGTTGAATGCCACTCTAATGATAATTTAGGGCTAACAGTTCTTAGACAATTAGACTCAACTACTTTTAGTCCTCTGCAAATTGGACAGCCTCTTCCAACGGTTCTAGAACTGACAAGTGATTTCAATATGTGATCTTCTCCTTTGTCACACTTCCACCATATCTTTTTGTTTGCACTTACTGTTATGTCTGAAGAGGTTATGTTACCATTTAATGTTGGGTGCCATTCTTTGGCTAATTCAGGGTTTATAGTAGCCAAAGAGTTAGATTGCACTACTTTTTTACCTGCACAAATCGGACATCCTTCTCCTTGCTTTCTATTATTAACTTTGGCTTCATAAATATGGTCTTCCGCAACAGGGCACTGCCACCAATACTTTCTAGAACTGCTCCCTATTGTAACATCTTTTGGTGATATTTTTCCATTTAAAGTAGGGTGCCATTGCTCTGTTAATATAGGGCTTAAAGCAGCCAAGGAATTAGACTGTACTACTTTTTTCCTGCACAAATTGTACAACCTTGGCCGTTATTTCTCTTGTCTACGCTAGCCTCCCACTCATGATCTTCACCTGCTTTACATTTCCACCACACTTTTTTATTTGAGCCTATAGATACATCGTTTGGAGTTAACACTCCGTTTAGGGAAGGGTGCCACTCTTCTGTAAGTTTAGGGTTTAAGAAACCTAAACTTACAGACTTGACCACCTTTTTACCACTGCAGATTGAACAACCCCTGCCCGCATTTCTTGATTTAATACTGGCCTCCCACTCATGATCTTCTCCCTTGTCACATTTCCACCATACCTTTTTGTTGGAACCTGCAGTTACATCAAGAGGTGTCAGATTTCCGTTTAATGTATTGTGCCATTCAGAAGCCAGTTTAGGGTTTACTGTAGCCAATGAAGTTTCTTTGGAAGGTCTTTTTATCATTCTACTGTAAAGGTAAAAACTTTTGAAATAACCCTTTCCATTTCCATTTAATTGACATCAAAGTAAAATGGCAAATAGAATAATATATTGTAAAAACAAATTGAGGTTTTATAAGGGACCCCTCCCAAATAAAACCTCAATTCAAAACTACAAAAGACTACTACCTCTTTTTTCTACTGTGTCAAAGATAGAGAAAACCTTCTTTTGTTGCAAATAAAATAGTATATTGGGTTAATTATTGCGAATATGATAATTAATAGCATTATATTTTATTAAAAACACAAACCATGTATCAAAAATATGACGTCCATTACGAAATTGATGATTTAGATAAGTCGATTTTAAGTATTTTGACAAAAGACGCTAAAACTCCGTATACGGAAATAGCTAAAGAATTAATAGTTTCTGCAGGTACAATTCATGTTAGAATGAAAAAATTGGAAGAGCTGGGAGTAGTGCAAGGTACAACTGTTCTTTTGGATCCACAGAAACTAGGATATGATTTAAGCGCCTATTTAGGAGTGCATTTAGAACATGGCTCGGATTACGAAGAGGTAGTGGAAAACCTTAAAAAAGTTCCGGAAGTAACGGAGGCATATTTTACAACGGGAGCCTATAGTATCTTTTTAAAAATTCATTGTAAGAATACTCAGCACTTGTATGATGTGCTAAATCATAAAATACAGTCGATACAGAGCGTTATGAGAACAGAGACATTAATTTGCCTTACGGAGAGCATTAAACGTCAGATAACGCTTTAAAACACAAAAGGCCCTTGTAGAATTCTACAAGGACCTTTTCAAAATGTTATATCTATTTATTTAGTATTCCATCAACATTGAAGTCTCTTCAGTCGCATCACCATTTTCAGGAGTTACAGTTTCTTCTACTGGAGTTTCTTCTTCATGGCTAACAGTTTCAACATTATGTCCTCCTAATAGTGGAGCAATAACTAAACCTACTAAACATGTTAATTTAATCAAGATATTCATTGAAGGACCAGAAGTATCTTTGAATGGATCTCCAACGGTATCTCCAGTTACTGCTGCTTTGTGAGCATCAGAACCTTTGTAAGTCATTTTACCATCAATCTTAACACCCGCTTCAAATGATTTTTTAGCGTTGTCCCATGCACCACCAGCGTTGTTTTGGAAGATTGCCCAAAGAACACCAGAAACAGTTACACCAGCCATATAAGCACCTAATGCTTCAGCACCCATTGCGTATCCAATAATGATTGGAGAGATAATAGTAATCAATCCAGGTAACATCATTTCTTTCAATGCAGCGTTAGTTGAAATTTCAACACACTTATCATATTCAGGTTCGTTTTTCCCTTGCATAATACCAGGGATTTCTTTGAACTGACGTCTCACCTCTTTTACCATTTCCATTGCCGCTTTACCTACAGCAGACATTGCTAATGCAGAGAAAACAACAGGAACCATTCCTCCAATAAATAAGGCTGCCAATACTTTCGCTTTGAAAATATTAATTCCATCAATACCAGTGAACGTTACATAAGCCGCAAATAACGCTAATGCTGTCAATGCAGCAGAAGCAATAGCGAATCCCTTACCTACAGCAGCAGTAGTGTTACCTACAGCATCTAAGATATCAGTTCTTTCACGAACCTCTTTTGGTAATTCACTCATCTCAGCAATTCCACCAGCGTTATCAGCAATAGGTCCGAAAGCATCAATTGCCAACTGCATTGCAGTAGTAGCCATCATTGCAGAAGCAGCGATTGCAACTCCGTAGAATCCAGCACAAGCATAAGCTCCCCATATTGCCATAGCAAAAAGGATGATTGGTGCAAAAGTAGAAATCATACCAGTAGATAACCCAGCGATAATATTTGTCGCAGCACCTGTAGATGAGTTCTTGATGATACCCATTACTGGTTTTTTACCCATGGCTGTGTAATATTCTGTTAAAACAGAAATTAAACCTCCTACAGCCAATCCAATCAGTACAGCATAAAATATTCTAATGTTGTCAAAACCTCTTGCAGCTTCCACACCATCACTTGCAAACATTTTCATTTCAATGTTTGTGAAATACATCTTAGCAGGCAACATCCATTTAATAATAAAATAAGATGCAACACCAGTCATTACTAAACTTGACCAGTTAGCCAAATTAAAAGCACCTTGTACTTTATTTTCTTTAGCAGTGTTATCTTTAATTCTTACGAAGAAAGTTCCAATGATAGAGAAGATAATTCCTAAACCAGCAATCAATACAGGCATTAAGATAGGACCCATTCCATTGAAGTCAGTCATGTCTGCAGTAGTTCCTCCTGGAGAGTGGTAAGCAGTAATGCTGTAGTTACCCAAAACCATAGCAGCAAGCATCGTTGCTACATAAGATCCAAATAAATCGGCTCCCATTCCAGCTACATCACCAACATTATCTCCAACGTTATCTGCAATTGTTGCAGGGTTACGCGGATCATCTTCAGGAATACCCGCTTCAACTTTACCAACTAAATCGGCACCTACATCAGCAGCCTTAGTATAAATACCTCCACCAACTCTTGCAAATAAAGCAATAGACTCAGCTCCTAGAGAGAACCCAGCCAATGTTTCAAGAATAATGGTCATTTGATGTTGTCCGCTCATAGTACTCATAGAGTCAGTTAAGAAAACAGCAACTAATCCAGCAAAAATTACACTCAATCCAAATACAGCCAATCCAGCAACACCTAGACCCATTACTGTACCTGCTTTGAAAGATACTTGAAGTGCTTTCGGCAAACTTGTTTTCGCTGCTTCTGCAGTTCTAACGTTAGCTTCCGTAGCAATACGCATACCTATGTTTCCTGCCACAGCAGAGAACAAAGCACCCAATACAAATGCTACCACTATAAACCAGTGAGTAGACTCTACAAAAAATGAAAGACCTCCTAAAAGTGCTCCTGCAACAATTACGAAAATCATTAATAAACGATATTCAGCTTTTAAGAAAGCCATAGCCCCTTCCTGAATATACTTAGCGATTTGCTTCATTCTAGCATCGCCTGCATCTTGTTTCTTTACCCATGCTGATAGATAGAACATGTATCCCAATGCTATCAAACCAAATACTGGTAAAATGTAAATTAAATTGTCCATAGTTTTTCTAAGTTTCTAAAAATTAGGGTGGCAAAAGTAGATTTTTAAACTAACCTGTGCAAATTTGAAAGGAAAATGTTAGATAGCAACAAGTAGGATGTATTGTTATATTATCCTTTTTGTTCGTTAATATAATTTGCACAGCCTTTCACAATTAAATATTGAGCGGTGCAATATGTTACCATTATTAAGGCTTGCGCATATGGAAAACCTCCAGGGAAATAGAATTTGTCCAAAGCGATACAGGTATCAGAAACAACAAAAGTCAAAGCACCGGCAAGCACAAAATAAAATGAATTCATTGCAACTTTGTTGTAACGATAGGCAGCCGTAAGTCCCATAAAACAAATCGCCAACCCGTATACGAGGACAGGAACTAGAAACTCGCCTAATTTAGGAAAAAGCAAATTCATTAACATAAAGTAAAATGCACCAAAAAGAATGGCAAAGAGCACATTCAACCTTATATCGCCTTTGCGATCGGATGATTTAATATTGAGAATAAAAGCCCAACCATATAGCAACTGTCCTATTAAGAATGACCCAAGCCCTAACAAGAAGAAAATCTCATTCTTTTCTACAAAGAGCAAAAAGGTATCTCCAAAAAAGGAGCACACGATGGAAACAGCAATGATTTTCTTGAATTTTGAAGTTTTATTGGGTGTTAATGCAAAAAACCAAAGCATTAGTACTGGCATCAGCAATGGTTTGGTCACGTATATTATAGGGCGTATTCCTGTAATGTCACCTGTGATCTCAACAATAGCAAGCACTATATATAGAAGTAGGATTAATTGTGGATTTTTCATTGCTTAAAATTGAAGTACAAATATGTAAAAATTTTTAAGCCCAAACCTTACTCCCCTCGGAACAATTCTTACAAATGTCTATTTCTTCACGATTGGTAAGTAGTGCTTTCCTAAAATGCTGATAGTCTTTGTTTTTCCAAATGTCCGCAAATTTCACAAACTGGAGGTTGCCCAATTTATGTGTAGCGTCTTTATCAAAACAACAAGGTACCACACTCCCGTCCCAAGTTATTACAGCGCTGCTCCACATTCTCCAACAATGATTACTCATCTTGTTTTTGAGTTTGAATTTGCCGTTGGGCATTTTTTTATAGCGACTATATTTTTCAATGCTAGGGATAAGAGGGTTGCCATTTTCGTAAGAATATACCTGAGCAGTTTTAAATCTAATTTCATCTACTCCGAGTGAGGACGCCAGTTTTTTAGCATCTTCAATTTGATGCTCGTTTGGTTTTACCACCAAAAACTGAAAGATGATATGAGGAAACTGACTTTTACGCTCCTTTTTTGCCGCAATGATATTCTTGGTGCCTTCTAGTACTTTGTCTAGGTGTCCCTCTTTCCTATATTGCTCATATACTTCTTGCGTAGTTCCATCAATAGAAATGATCAATCTTTTTAATCCACTATCTATTACTTTATGGCAACTATCTGGAGTTAAGAAGTGTGCATTGGTTGAGGTGGCGGTATATACTCCCTTATTATTGGCGTATTCAATTAGATCAAAAATATTCTTATTGATAAAAGGTTCTCCTTGAAAATAGAAATTAATGTAAGCCAAATTAGGTCCGAGTTCATCAATAATTTTTTCGTTGAGGTTACTTTTCATGTTGCCAGTTGGTCTACTGAAAGCTTTCAATCCACTGGGGCATTCAGGACACCCTAGATTACATGCGGTGGTGGGCTCAATAGAAAGGGCTAATGGTTTACCCCAAACAATAGGCTTCTTTAAAATTCGTGACAACCAAAAACTTTTGTACAGCAAAACACCGTTCCAAACCTTTCGGAAGGATAGCATTTTAAGTATTTGTGTAGATGCTGACAGTTGCTTCTTATTTAAGCAAACAAAGATAGATATAAATAGGTTTACTAAACTTTTTTCAGAACGTAATCATTTTACGTTGTGTTGCCTCACCTTTGTAGTATCAAATTAATAAAACAACAAAAATGGAAGCAATAAACTTGGAACAACTTTTTAGCACAACGCAAAGTATTCAACCGGAACACTTGGTTTACGAAGCAGATGATGAAGCGTTGATGTTGTATTTTAC
Source organism: uncultured Flavobacteriales bacterium (assembly GCA_913064955.1). GTDB lineage: Bacteria > Bacteroidota > Bacteroidia > Flavobacteriales_D > Parvicellaceae > Parvicella. The sequence goes on along the minus strand of CAJYBK010000006.1, from coordinate 26,212 downwards.
GGTATGTAAAAACGACAAGTGTTACCATTCCAAAATGACCATAGATTGGACAGGGTTAAATTGGATCATAAATAAGACAGCGGTAATGGGGTTGGATTTATATGATGCAATTACTGAGAAACTATTTCACTCGTCAGACAGGTTTAGAGAGTTTCAGTTTGACAACATAGTGTTAAGTCAATCAGCACTACAAGTAGCGGCATAATCTATTAAAACAAAAAAAGCATGAGAAATTTACAAATAGCAACACAACCAGCGGTTTTACCACAAATGGGAATACTAACTCACGTGGATGAATTAGCTAATTACGATATGATTTATATTTATCACCAATTGAAAAACGGTGCTGAATTAAGAATTGAGCGGGATGAAAAAAGGACTTGGGACGAAAATTCATTGGCTGTATTTTATAAAGGATATAAACTGGGCTATGTTTCCCAAAGAACAAGCGCAATGATTCAAAAATTAATTAATCAAGGAAAGTTTATTTATGCCACTATACGCTCCTTGAATAAAGATAAATACACACCGCTTCGAGAAATGGATATTCAGGTTCATGTTCACTAGGCAAATGGTCGTTGCTTAATTTAGACACACCTTATCCTATTTAACAATATTCCCAATCAAGATTTCGTTGTATCTTCGTTAATTATTGAAATGGGTTTGAAAAAAATAGGTTGGATATTATTATTTATGAGTTGTTTTCTTACTGTAGCGACCAACGCGCAGAAGAAAAAGAACAACAAAGCAAAAGATTACGTCTTTGGTGCGCAATTTAAACCTATTATTCCCATTAATTATTTTGGAGCAGGTCCAGTAGATCTATCTGACACATTGACTAATTTAAGTGTAGACCCTAAATTCGGGTATAGTCTGGGAATGGTTCTGAGAAGGGATTTTACCAATTTATTCTCTTTCGAAACGGGGATTAACTATACGCGAAGAAATTATAATATTGTTGCGGATGACTTTAGAAGAGACACAAGTGACATAGCGGATTTTGGATTTGTATCCTATCAAATACCTCTACAAGCTTTGGTATACATAAGACTTTCTGAAAACTTTTACATGAATACTTCAGGAGGTCTGGGGATTGATTGGTATGCGTCTGGTGTTCTCAGTAGTGGCGAAAATGGCTTGATTCAACACTACTCTAATAAGTACTTTTGGATGCATTTTTCATTGCTAGCAAATGTTGGCTTTGAATACAGAACTGAAGAAAAAGGCAGATTTTATTTGGGAGCTTCATTTGTTAACCCGTTGAAAGCAATTACCAAAACTAACATACGTTATTACTACGGTAATACTGATTATAAGAAGTATTATACTGAACTTAGAGGAACGTATATTACCATAGATTTTCGATACTTCTTTGCCAATAAAAAGGACTAACCACCAAAATCACAGTTCCCCGTTTCACAATCAAATTGTAATTTTTGGGAAACACAATTTTCGCAGAAAAAATCTTTCGATACCATCTTAATCATAAGTTGCTTTAATTGATCATTTTCCTCAGGAGTAAAAACATTTAAGTTAATAATGTCATTTAGTTCCTTGCTTGCTTTCACTGAACTGTTCATGTAAATGCCATGCTGCACATCACCAAAGGCTTCTTGTTGAAGGGATAGAAGTAGGTTAGAATTAATATCATGTTTAGCTAGAAAAGCTTGGGATTTTTGTAAAAATTCAAAATGAATATTACTTCCTAAAAAAGAAGCGCCACCGTAATCCCAGAACTGAGCAAACCATGCTCGGAACTGATGAGCAGTAGTCATATATTCACCATTAGCAAGGATTAACAACTTAAAAAACTCATCATCTGCTTGACCAGTTGTTTCTTTGGCTCGCTGCACATAAGGACCTAGTTCGAATCGACAATCATATTCAGTGCATTCCGCTACACATGAATTCGTGAAACCAGGAATTGACTTTTCTAACCCAGCTAATTCTGATTGTAAATTAAATGGGTAGTAATCTCCATTTTCATCCACAGCCTCATAGTCAGATTTTTGAATAACTTGATATTTTAAAGAATCGGTTATTTGAAGAATACTAAGAAACGAATTGATTATTACACTGTCTATTTCGGAATTATTAAGACTGTTCAAAGCAGCATCAAGTTTTTTTACCTCAGCAGAAGAAAGGTATTTTTTTAAACTTTTTTTATCCGAGTCTGTCATTTGAACAGGAGGGACAATACTATCTTTTTCTATTACTGAACTATCTACATCCACAATTATATTGACCGTGTCTACTTCAGAAATTGAATCGTTTTCCGTTTTAGAATTATCTTTTTGCTCTTTGGCTTCAGATGCGCAGTTAATCATAATTAATGCAAGCGCGAGAATATAAATAAGTTTCATAATTGAGTTTTCTTTCTACAAAGAAAGCAAATCATCGTTATTTTACTAAAAGTTCCGCTAAATTTGTCTAGGAACAGGAGTAAATGAATACATCAAAAGAAATAGGAGGTATAAAAACCAAAGGAGAGAAGTTAATCATAAGCGGCCCTTGTAGTGCTGAAACAGAGGAGCAAGTCCATGAAACTGCAGCACAGTTAAAAGCAATAAACAAAGTAGACCTTTTGAGAGCAGGAATTTGGAAACCTAGAACTCGACCAAATTCTTTTGAAGGAGTTGGGGGGCAGGGATTGGTTTGGCTAAAAGCTGCAGGGAAAGCAATGGGCATTCCTGTCTGCACGGAGGTGGCGAATGCCACACATGTAGAAGCCGCTTTAAAAAACGACATTGATGTGCTTTGGTTAGGCGCTAGAACTACTGTGAATCCTTTTTCTGTGCAAGAAATTGCAGATGCTTTAAAAGGGGTTGATATTCCTGTGATGGTAAAAAATCCTATCAATCCTGATATGGAGCTGTGGATTGGAGCAATAGAAAGAATTCAGTTGGCCGGCATACAAAATATTTCAGCAATTCATCGAGGTTTTTCCAGTTTTGATAAAACTATTTATAGAAATGTTCCGATGTGGGAAATCCCAATTCAGTTGAAATTGAGAATGCCTGAAGTTCCTATTATTTGTGACCCTAGTCATATTTGTGGAAGACGAGATTTGCTAGAGTCGGTTTCTCAAAAAGCTTTGGACATGGCAATGGACGGCTTAATGTTAGAAAGTCACATCTCTCCAGACGATGCATGGAGTGATGCTGCTCAGCAAATAACACCCACACAACTAGAACAGTTGCTGAACAACCTTGTGGCTAGACATGAAGACGCGGAGGACAACGAGGTACTAAGTGTGCTTGAGAAATTTCGTTCTGAAATTGATCAATTAGATGAAAAGATTATTCAGGTGTTCTCCAAAAGAATGGAAGTGGCTCGGGCAATAGGTAGTTTCAAAAAGGAAAACGACATCACCATTTTACAATCTAACAGATGGAAAGAAATTTACAATGCCAGGAAGTCCTTGGCAAAAGAATTGGGCCTTAGCGAATCTTTTATAGAAACATTATTAACATCAGTTCACCATGAGAGTATCAAGCAACAAAATGATGTGATGAATATTAAAAAGCCCTAATTACAAGTCGAGTTTCATTCAACCATTAAATTACATCCCCTAGTATCTGAATGGTCAAAGCGCCCCATAATTTTTAATTGACCATCATTCAACCTTCCTAGGTCTTGAGTAGCGATAAATGAACAACTGTAAATATTGGCTAAATCAATAACATTAATTCCCCCTGTCTTATCTGTTTTTGATAACATTGTAAGTGGATCATTAATCGGGCGAAGAAAACATTTCATCCAATTTGGAAAACGGAACCACTCTCCTCCAGTAGAATAACCTTGAGACAAAAGTTCAGTCATCCCATATTCGCTATGTATCTCTTTCACACCAAACCCTTTGCAAAGTATGTTATGCAACTCGGTCTTGGTCATTTCTTTTCTTCTGCCTTTCATTCCTCCTGTTTCCATTATGATGGTATGATTTAGGTTAAATATGGATTGTTCAATCATATCCAATAAAGCATAAGTAACACCTATCAATAAAGTGTTTTTACCTTCAGATTCAACGGATTTTAGAATGGGAAGTATTTCATCATTGTTTAAATAGAAGCCGCTACGAGAGTCATTACTTTTTTCAATGAGAGATTTAACCATGTAGACCAATGAGGAGTTTCCTTGGTCCAAATAGGAAGGGAGCAATGCTAGAATAGTCATGTCTTCAACAGGTCCGTAAAACTGCTCAAAACAAGCTGTAAATGATTGCTCATAAACCTTTAAATCAAAAACATGGTGCTTGCTTCTTCCGGTTGCAGTAGTGCCACTGCTCATAAAAGTAGTGGCGTTTTTTGTCTCGATTTGATCCCAATAGATTCGTTTCGACTTAAAAAATTGGATTGGCAAAAAAGGAATTTCCTCAACCGTTTTAATAGATTTCGGATTACTGTGAACGGCATCACAATATGCTCTGTAAACCGCCACATTTTGATATTGCAAATGAAATATTTTAACCGCTAATGCGTTAAATTCAGCAGCGTTTTGCAACTGAAAGATTTGAGAAATTATTATTTCAATATCATTAGGCTTCATTAGAATTTAATATCTTTACGTTATGATTAAAAGGTTTTTACAAATATCACCCTTTGCCTTGGCAAGTTTACTAATAATATCTGTTTCTTCCTGTTTAAAACCTGTTTCGTATCCAAATGAACCAAATTTGGAAACCATATCATATACCAAAATGGGAGATTCATTGATGCTTTCGATGACTTTTACAGATGGAGATGGAGATATTGGGTTGGACCCAGCAGACACTACCGGAGACTTTAGTTCTTCTAGTTTTTACCATTATAACCTTTATGTTCAGTATTATGAAATGATGAATGGGACATGGGTTAAGGGAACACAAGATCCTTCAGGAGAAAACTCACCTTTGGCAGACACTGTTAATTTCACATATCGCATTAAAAACTTGACTCCAGTTGGTCAGAACAAGACACTGAAAGGAACAATTAATGTTACGGTAGAACCTATTTATTACAATCCTTTTTCCAATCACAACGACACTATTAAATTAGGCGTTGTGTTGATTGACCGTGCGCTTAATGTTAGCAGTCAAATAGAGACTGAGCCAATAATTAGATGAAACAAATTCAGAAAATAGCATTGCTGATAGGATTTGCTTTCTTGTTGCTTTCTTGTACTAGACAAGTAAGCACCAACACTAATTATGCGCATTTGTACAATGGTAAAAGCACTACAATTAGGCCTGACTATGTGGTTTATCATGTTTCAAAGGAAGAAACCGAATTACATTTTAGAATAAACAGCAACGACATATTGTATGCTAGAAAGGACAAGACCCAACCGTATCAGGCAAAAATTGAAATACATTATGCCGTGTATGGACCCGAAAGTAAAAAATTGGTTTTGGACAGTGGGACGGTAAAAATAGAAGATGAAACGGCAAAAAAATCAAGTAAATTCCTTACAGGTAAAATCCCATTTAAAGCGGCTTTTGGAAAAAACTATACTTTGAGAGTAACTGCTACTGATTTAAATAGAAACAATTCCAATGATCAGGTATTAAACTTGAAAAAAACAACGGCTGCAAGTGCTCAGTTTTTTCTTGTAAGAAATAAGGAAACTGGTAAGATTGTTTACAATAACTATCTAAACAAGCCTATGCTTGTAGAAGTAAGCTCTAATGAAAACAAAGGCAAATCAATCCATATCTTAAGATATTATAGAGAATTTCCGATTGCAGCACCACCATTTAGTAATACAAGTATTAAGCCTTTTAATTATACTCCAGAAGAATCGGTGGAGCAAATGATTAATCAGGAAGGCACTTTTGTTTGTTCACTGAGAGACTCAGGGTTTGTCCACTTAGTTATGGATACAACCAAAAGGGAAGGCTTGACATTCTTTGGGTTTAGCAAGAATTTCCCTGAGATTAAGAATGTATTTGGAATGGTAGAGCCGATCAGATTTATCAGTTCTAATAGTGAATATGAAAAATTGACTTCAGATACTGATGTTAAAAAACATGTAGATGATTTTTGGCTAACGAAGTGCGGAAGTGAAGAACGGGCGAGAGAAATAATTAAGAAATATTACCAAAGAGTGCAAGACGCCAATGATGTTTTTACCTCCTATGTGGAAGGGTGGAAAACAGATAGGGGAATGGTAAGCCTAATTTTTGGTAGTCCAAAGACTGTAAGAAAAGCAAGGGACGAAGAAATATGGTTCTACGGTGAAGAGAATAACGCATTAGCACTGCAATTTACTTTTGTGGAAGTTGACAATCCTTTTTCAGATAATGATTATAAACTATTAAGATCACCATCCTATAAATCTAATTGGTACAGAGCTGTGGATGCTTGGAGAAGCGGAAGAGTATATTGGGCCCAATAAATTGAATAAATGCACGAAGAAAGAGATAGAAAGCCAAACTGGAAGAGTAATAAACCTTACAAAAAGAAGGATGATCCTTCCTTGATTTATGGTATACGAGCAGTTATTGAGGCCATACAAGCAGGTAGAACCTTGAATAAAGTAATGGTACAACAAGGAATACAGGGAGACCTTTTCAAAGAGTTGAAAGACTTATTGAAAGAAAATGATGAGGTCTATCAGATTGTGCCAATTCAGAAATTAAATAAACTAACTCAAAATAACCACCAAGGTGTAGTGGCTTATGCAAGTCCAATAACCTATCAAAAGTTGGAAGATATTATTCCAGAAATTTTTGAAAAAGGTGAAACGCCTCTAATTTTTATTCTTGATAGAATAACCGATGTAAGAAATGTTGGAGCAATTGCTAGAAGTGCAGAGTGTAATAATGTGCATGCAATAGTGATTCCAGCCAGAGGCAATGCTCAGATTAATGCTGATGCTGTTAAAACGTCTGCTGGAGCTTTGAATAAAATAGCAGTTTGCAAAGAACTAAATCTTAAGGACAGTATTTTATTGTTAAAACAGTCAGGTGTAAAAGTGGTGGCGTGTACAGAGAAAACCGAAAACTTATTACCAACCACAGATCTTACAGGCCCAATTGCAATTATTATGGGAAGCGAAGAAGATGGTGTGTCAAAGGAGTACATGAAGATGTGTGATGACTTTGTTAAAATACCAATGTACGGTACTATTGAATCTTTAAACGTATCTGTTTCTGCTTCAATTGTGATGTATGAAATAAATAGACAAAGAGCTTAACATGAAGTTTATTCTTACCACAATAGTGTCCATTATTTTACTGAGTTCATGTGGCTCCGAAAACGATGCTACGGATGCCACTGAAAATGAAGTTGCCAATATTGAATCCGTAAGGTTTCTGGAAGGAACATGGGTAGACCGAAAAACATTCGGCTTCAAACAACCACCTAATTACATCGTTGAGAAATGGAATTCCTATCCTGATTCATTAAGTGGCGCTGGTTATTCTGTTACCGGCACGGATACTGTTTTGATGGAGTACATTTCAATACAGATGATTAATGATAAGTTGACCTATATTGCTAGGCCTAAAGGTCAGTCGATGGTTAGTTTTACTTTGATTGAAAACGGAAACGGAAAGTTTGTATTTGAGAATAAAGCTAATGACTACCCCCAGAAATTGACATATCAAAAAATGCAAAATGATTCCCTAAGCATTACCTTAGATGGGGTTGCTAATGGCATTGAAAGAAGCATAACTTTTAAATACAAGAGCGAGTAACTACGCTATGTACATCTCCTTTATCGTTTCTTCAAAAGACTTGTTTTTGATTTTTGATTCTACCCAAGCTGACACATTGAAATATTCTAATATTGCCGATTGGTTTTCTTCTTTAAGAATAGCGTCTAGCTCCTCTTTATAAGTTTCAAAACCTTTGACCTTAGCTTTGTCTCCTAAACGAATAACTTTCTTTAAAAATTTTAGGATACTTAACTCAACCTGCTCTGTTTTAGAGTTTTTCTTGATCTGTCTTGTTGTCGACTTCATTAAGTATTCGAGCAAGTCATAGTTGCCTAATTCGTAGTGAAGGATTAGGTTGAATATTCGTGTATAAGAGTAGATGTCTTGTCTTAAGTTTTGCTCATTGTCATTCAAAATGGTGTTGACCCATTTTAAAGAATCTCGATATAATCCGGCACCATAGAATACGTAGGCAATATGATAACTAAACAAAATGACTTGTTCTTTTGGCAACCTTTCACCGTAAGACTCCAGTCCTTCAATCATTTCTTCCACTATTTTTAAAGTAGACTGAAAATCACCTTTACGATAGGAAATAGTAATTTTTGAGGTATAAACACATGTAAAGATCTTCACCTTCACATCAAATGTATTGAAGCCTTTAGAACCGGTCATACTGTCCAACTCCGCTGTAAGCAGAGTAGCCTCATCATAATTACCCATACTAATTTGGGCCAGAATGAGGTTGTGTTGTGTTCTTACATATCTTTTGGCAAGGTCTTGCTTTAGTTTAGGTTTCTTATCTAGAATTTCCTTAGTTCTGTTGAATTTAATCAATGCTGTTTCGAAGTCTCTTTTGGTAGCATTACACAATCCTTGAATATAATAGCAAATTGAAGCAGCACTAGAAGACAGCGCAGTATTCTTCCCAATAATTAAATGGTGATTAGAGATTTCATCTACCGCGGCAATATCATCAGGCCTTGTAACAAAACCACCACTTCTAAAAATGTAGTTGATACGAGAGTAAATCATTTGATATTCCGCTAAATTTCTCAATTTTTCAATCACGCTTAATTCCTCCTGAATCAAATTATCCAAATCAAAATTAAAATTTCCTTGCTCGTAGTCTTCTTCAATTAACAGTTTTTCCCATGAGATCAATTCAAACCAATAATAGAATTTTTCATGCTCTTCTGCCGTCTTTTTAGCTCTTAATAGAAACTTACGACACTCCTTGTAAAGCGATTTTTTATAAAGAATTTCAACATTCTTGATTTCCTCTTTCAGAATGGAGTTAATGGAATTGTCTGAATGAAACCCTCTTAAACTTTTCAAGATTAACTTGTACAAATGGTTTTTCTCTGAAGGCAGATGATTAATGAACCTTTCATTTTTAAATTCGTCCTTTAACTCATCCTCGTCATAACTATTTTGTTTATCCACAAAATCAAAAATCTTTAAATAGTTTTTTTCTCCACTTTGCAGGGAAGATGAAAGTTTAAAAAATCGTTTTTCAGATTTTGTTAATGATTTAATAAGGTCGAATAATTCATTAGAAGGTTTCATAACTTTTCAATATTAATCCATTATTGGTAACATATAGGAATACAATAATAACCAATAAAGCCTTTGATAGTTGCCTAGTCTTCAGAAGCTAAAATTAATAGCATTCCAATATTTGTTGGATTGTTTTTGGTACTTTTAGCATTCAACTTTAAACCAAACACTAGTGAAAATAGGCCTAAAGACATTTTGCACCATCTTACTTTGCTGGACAACAATACAATTTTCAGCTCAAACTTGTCAGCAAATTAAGTGTAATCACAAGCATCATCAGCAAGCACAGAAGAACAGCGCAACAGACAATCTTAGAAGCGACACAATAGATGTTCTCAATTATAAGGTTGACCTTGATTTTACACAATCGTCATCTCAAATAATAGCAGGAAATTGCCAAGTTAAGTTTAAGTCTTTGCAAAACGGAGTGGGAAGTATAAGTTTGGACCTGTTACAAATGACTGTTGACTCAATAAAGCAAGGAACAGCGACAAATATTTTTTCTTATAACGATACCTTACTGGTGGTAACTTTGCAATCAGCACTCAATGTTAATGACTTGGATAGTGTCATTGTTTATTATCAAGGTAGTCCACAAGGTGATCCTTCTAACTGGGGCGGGTTTTATTTTCAAGGTAATTATTCCTACAACCTAGGAGTCGGCTTTGGTGCTAATCCCCACAATTATGGACGTGTTTGGCATCCTTGTTTTGATAATTTTGTAGAAAGGGCTACGTATGATATTTCCATTACGTCCTTACCTACCCATCGAGGTTATGCCAATGGTTTAATGATTAATGAATCAGATAACGGCACATCTTACACCAGAGACTGGAGATTAAACCAAGAAATACCAACATATTTGGCTTGTGTGGCAGTCAGTAATTATACGCATGTAGATCAAACTTATCCTAGTAGTCTACAAGGCATTAATATTCCTGTTCAGTTAATTGCGGAAGCATCCGATACAGGAAATTTGAAATCATCTTTTGTTAACCTTTTTGGAGCGATGAGTACGTTTGAATCGCAATACGGACCGTATTTATGGGATAAGGTGGGGTTTCATTTAGTACCTTTTAGTTCCGGTGCTATGGAGCATGCCACGAGTATTGCATACCCTCAAATTACCGCTAATGGGTCAACCGCATACGAGACATTAATGGCACATGAATTATCGCACCATTGGTGGGGAGATTTAGTCACCTGCAGAACTGCAGAGGATATGTGGATTAACGAGGGAATGGCCTCCTATTCAGAAAGGATATTTTTAGAAGGTATTTATGGCTATAACAGTTATATAAAAGATATTAAAGCGAATCATAGAGATGTGCTATTGAATGCACACATTAGAGATTCAGGTTATTATGCCTTGCATGGAGTGCCACACAACATAACTTATGGTGATCATTCTTACAATAAAGGAGCAGATGTAGCCCATACATTGAGAGGTTACATGGGAGACAGTGAGTTTTTCAATGGATTACAAAGTTTTCTGGATGCTAATGAATTTAAAGACGTAGACGCATATGACTTCAGGGATCATCTAACAGCAAATACGACAATAGATGTTACAGATTTTTTTGAGGGATGGGTCTTAAACCCAGGTTTTCCGGGTTTTGCTATTGATTCTTTTAATGTGGTAGCTAATGGGGGAACGTTTGATATAGACATATTTGTTCATCAAAAGTTGAAAGGAACTTCTCAATATTTTGCGAATGTACCTTTAGAAGTGACGTTCATGGATAACAATTGGAATGAAGAAACATCATCGTTTGTGGCTGATGGTGAATTTACTCAAGTTACTTTGAACAGTTCTTTTGCTCCAAGTATGGTTTATTTAAATGGAGGAGATAAAATAAGCCAAGCCGTCACTGGAGAGAATATTGTCATAACTTCCAATGGAACCAAAGATTTGACATATCCACTTTTTAGGTTTAACGCAAGTAGTTTTGGAACTGACAGTAGTTTAGTTAGAGTGGAGCATTATTGGGTGGCACCCGATACTTTTAAAGAGCCAGTAAATGAATGGAGTTATTATTTAAGTGAAGAAAGGTACTGGAAGGTTGATGGTATTTTTACTCCTGGTTTTCAAGCAGAAGGAAGGGTGTTTTTCAATGCTAAAACATCTGTAGGAGGTAATTTGGATAATCAATTGTGTGGTCAAAGTGGTTTTCATGAAGACAGCCTTAAACTGCTTTACAGACTGAACGCTGGTGAAGAATGGACTGAAACTCCAAACACGACTATTGCTAACTTAGGTTCTGCCACTGATGGATATGGTTATATCAATTTTGATGAACTCAAAAAAGGAGAATATGCTTTGGGGTGGAGAAAATCTGCAATTGGTGTTCAAGAAACATTGTCGCAATCATTAGAATTAAAAATTTATCCAAATCCTACCACATCTTGGCTAACACTTGCATCGGACGTGCCTTTTGGATCAAATAAGGAAGTTATGGTTTTAAATACCGCAGGTCAAGTTGTATTGCAAAAACCTTATTGGGCAAATCAAATAAATGTTGCAGACTTAAGCAATGGAACATATTTTGTTTCGATTCGAAGTGGTAGTAAAACAATCGTTACCAGCTCCTTTGTTAAGGAATAATCGAAGCATATTGTAATTGTTTAAATGATTTAAAAGCACCACATAATCATTAATTGACCTTTGGTGTAGTAATAAGACCTTTTGTCTTGAAACTTGTTATATTCGTGATATGACGAATAAAAGGATGCTTTATTGGGCGTTACAGTTTTTAGGATGGGGAGCGGTTTTTTCATTAGGACTACTTAGTGAGTATTTCGTAAACGGAAGAGTGGAATGGAAGACGCTAGTAAAGGTGATTACCATGCTTCTTTTCGTAGTTTTTGTGACACACTTCTATCGTGCCGCTATTTTAAAATTAGGCTGGTTGAATAAGTCGATAGCTAAAGTTGTGCCGAGGGCTTTAATAGGAGCAATAGTTTTATCTATTATTATTACTTCGTTCAAGATTGGAGCTAACTACTTCATCCTACCAGATTTCAAATTTGACAGTGAGACTCTTAAGAGTTTCCTTGGAGGAATGTTGAGTTATTTTGTGCTGACCACAATTTGGACCATCGTATATTTTGGTTACCACTATTTCGATAAATCAAGACTTCAAGAAGTCAAAAACTTACAACTTGAATCTTCTCAAAAGGAAAGTGAATTAAGCAATTTAAAGAATCAATTAAACCCTCATTTCATGTTCAATGCAATGAACAGCATCCGAGCATTAGTAGACGAAGATCCCAAACTAGCCAAAATCTCCATAACGCAATTGTCTAACTTGTTGAGAAACACACTGCTATTAGGTAAAAAAAGGCTAGTAACTGTTAGCGATGAAATTAAAATAGTGCATGATTATTTAGCATTGGAAAAAGTACGTTTTGAAGAACGCCTTACGTTTACAGAAGACGTAAAGCCCAATACTGTTGCAGCCTTTTTGCCACCTCTAATTGTTCAAACACTCGTGGAGAACGCAATCAAACATGGTATAAGTAAAAAAGCAGCAGGAGGCACAGTGGCAGTTTACGTTTCGAAACTAGGAGATTCTTTGTGTGTTGAAGTGCACAATGACGGAGAGTATAAACATAACAATTCTCCCGATGTAGGAATAGGACTACAAAACGCAAGGAAAAGGTTAAGCATTCTTTATGGAAATAATGCCGCGTTGACCATAGAAAACTACAACAATAAAGTAATTAGTAAGGTAATATTGCCATTTCAAACGGAAATAACATCAAGAACATGAGAGCAGTAATTGTAGATGACGAAAGATTAGCAAGAAAAGAGTTAAGAAGACTTTTGGACGAACATACTGAGATTGAAATAATTGGTGAATGTTCTAATGGAATAGAAGCAATAGAGTTCATCAACGCCAACAAACCAGATTTGGTGTTTTTGGACATTGAAATGCCTGAAATAAATGGCTTTGAAGTAATTGAGAAAATAGACAAAACACCAGCGATTGTGTTTGTAACGGCATATAATGATTATGCACTGAAGGCTTTTGAAGTAAATGCATTGGATTATGTGGTTAAACCAGTGGATCCAGAAAGGTTGAAAGAAACCATGGCAAAGTTGCACGAAGAAAACGAGGAAGTTGATACTGATGGTTTGGATAGAGGTGTTTTGAGAAAAGAAGATCAAATCTTTATAAAGGATGGAGAGAAATGTTGGTTCATCAAACTAGAAACAATTAAGTTATTTGAATCAGAAGGAAATTACGTTCGCATCTATTTTGACAAATTTAAACCATTGGTTTTAAAGTCTTTGAACAGTTTGGAAAACAAACTAGATCCTAAGTTATTCTTTAGAGCCAACCGTAAATTCATCATCAACCTGCAGCAAGTTAAACATATTGAGAACTGGTTTAACGGAGGTCTTCAAGTTACTTTAGAAGATGATAGGAAAATAGAAATTTCACGCAGACAAGCGGTGAAATTTAAAGCAATGATGTCGCTCTAATTTGTTGTTTTTATTGCTGAAGAGATAGAAGTTCGTGCAGTTTGTGACACCTTGCAAGATTTGTTTATCTTCGTAATTCATTGTTAAATGCAAAAAATGAACTTTACAAACGAAACAATAAAAAGTCACGACAATACGCCTTTAGTGATATACAAGTGGGACTGTGAAATGCCAAAAGGTATTGTACACATTGTCCACGGTATGAGTGAGCATGCGGCACGTTATGATCATTTCGCTTCTTTTTTAAATCAACACGGCTATTTAGTAAGAAGCAGTGACTTAAGAGGTCATGGAAAAACTGCTGGAAGTATTGATAAGGTAGGATTGTTTGCAATGGAAGATGGCTGGATTAAGGTTGTAAAAGACATTAAGTTTTTGAACGAGACATTTTCAAAAGACAATGACCTTCCTGTTATAATGTTGGGACATAGTATGGGTTCATTCGTGGTACGATCTCTAATGTATCAATTTCCCAATTCTGGAGATGCTTACATTTTGTCAGCTACTGCTGGTCACCCAGGGTTATTGGGTACAGTAGGAAAGAGGCTTGCTTCTATAAACACAAGTATGATGGGTAAAAAGAACAAAACCAATTTGATGACAAAATTGGCATTTGGAGATTTTAATAAAAAGTACGAGAAACGAACAGACAAAGAATGGTTAAGTCGTGACACTGAGGTAGTGGATAAATATATTGCTGATCCGTATTGCATGCAGATTTTTACTTCTCAGTTTTTCAACGATTTATTAGAAGCCGTTTTAGACATCAATAAATTATCTAATATTGAAAAGGTGGCCAAACACAAGCCGGTATATCTATTTGCTGGTGATATGGACCCTGTTGGTGATTATGGGAAAGGTCCAGTTGAGGTAAAAGAGAAATTAGTCAAAGCAGGAGTAGAGGACATTGAAATCAAAATGTACGCAGAAGGAAGACATGAAATGCTGAATGAAATTAATAAAGAAGAGGTCTATCAGGATGTTCTAAATTGGATTGAAAACCGTATTAAGAAATGAGCATTACCCAAAATTTAAATTCTGTAAGAAATTCAATCCCTGAAGGTGTGACACTGGTTGCTGTCTCTAAAACAAAGCCAAATGAAGCAATAGAAGAAGCGTATGCCGCTGGGCAAAGAGTATTTGGGGAGAACAAGGTTCAGGAATTGGTTACTAAGCATGAGACTTTGCCAAAAGATATAGAGTGGCATATGATTGGCCATTTACAATCAAATAAAGTTAAATATATTGCTCCATTTGTTCATTTAATTCATGGAGTGGATAGCCTTAAACTATTAAAAGAGATTAACAAGCAAGGGACAAAGGTGAATCGAGTAATTGATGTGTTACTGCAAATGCACATTGCGCAAGAGGAAACAAAGTTCGGGCTAAATAAAGAAGAATTATACGAGATTTTAGACAAATTAAATGATTTCCCCAACGTTGCTGTAAAAGGTCTTATGGGAATGGCAACTTTCACTGAAGATGTTTCTAAAATCAAACAAGAATTTAATCACCTTAAATCAACTTTTGAAGAGAGTAAAATTCATTCTAATTTGAGTAAAGATTTCAAGACAATTTCAATGGGAATGAGTGGAGATTATAAAGAGGCTATTGAGTGCGGTAGTACTATGGTTAGAGTGGGAAGTTCCATTTTTGGTGTTCGGAATTACAATTGATCTTTTGGTTTATCGAAGATAAATTCACTTAAAGCAAGTTTTTTAATGGTTATGACGAAAAAGGGTTTCGTTATATATAAACACTGTTACCTTTGTATCAGGGGTAGTTAAATAATGTGCTGCTTCTAATAGTAGCACATAGTCCTGACTTCGTAAGAAGTCAGGACTTTTTTTTTACATTTGCTACACATTGAATATCCTGATTACCATATTTTATTTCTTATTGTTTTGCTGGGTCTTGAAAAGATGGAGTTTTTTCAAGACTGCAGGGCCGAACCATCAGTTCTTGTGGGTAGTTTTTTCTTTAAAGTTCATTGCTAGTTTAGGGCTATATTATATCTACACGGATATGTATCCTGAAAGGATGGAGGCCGACATTTTTAAATATTATGACGATAGCCAATATATGTTCAACGCTTTGTGGGAAAAGCCCATGGATTATATCCGGCTATTAATAGGATATGATATTGACAACGAGTATTTCTTTGATCAATATTACATTCACATGAACAATTGGGACAGAGCATACGATAGCAACATATATAATGACAGTCATACAATTATTAGAATTAACGCTGTAATCAGGTTGTTTTCATTCGGGAGTTACCATGTTCACAGCCTATTTTTCTGTATGTTTTCGATGATAGGAACGATCGCCATCTACAAAGTGGTAAAACAGTATTTTTCCAAACTAAAAAAAACACTTCTTTTGTTTTTATTCTTTCTACCTTCTATCTTCATTTGGACATCTGGAGTGCTGAAAGAAGGTATTTTGATATTGGCATTAGGGGTTATGCTATATGCCATAAACAAAGTGTTGGACAATAGTAAACGCAAACAAGCTTTAGTTTTAGTGGCAGTTACTTTGTTTCTAATGCTTTATATCAAATTTTATGTCTTGGTAGCGTTTCTTCCTGCTATGATATGTTTCTTAGTAGCGCACTTAACTAAAATGAAAAAAGTGTTGGTTTATGGAGTACTGTTGTCATTATTTGGAGTAGTTGTTCTAAATGCAAAACACATCCCTCCGCATGTTGATTTGGTTAAAATTTTGGAAAGAAAACAGAGTGACTTTAAGCGCTTGGCCGAATGGCAGCATGCAGGCAGCGAATTTGAATTAACTCCAATTGAGCCTTCTTTTGTGGGCATTGTTAAAGTTGTTCCAGAAGGATTACTCAATTGCTTTATTAGACCGCTGCTGTGGAATGCAAAAAGCAGTTTGTATTACCCTGCCATATTCGAGAATATCATTGTTTTAATGTTTCTGATTGGCATAGCCTTGGCACTTTTTAATAGAGAAATATACTTCCGAGAAGACGCAAAAAACTTAATTTGGTTTTGCTTTGTGTTTACACTTTTATTGTTTGTGATAATTGGAATTACAACTCCTGTTGCTGGTGCGCTTGTAAGGTATAAGGTTCCTGCCTTGCCATTTTTAGTCGTGGGGTGCTTATACTTTTTGCAGAATTCTAAAAACTTGAACTTTATCGAAAGTAAATTGCCAAAGTTTTAATAGCTACTCGCATCTATGGTCATTATAACCAATACTCAACTAGAGCAGTCTACCATCATCCATTGACCAAATCTATTAGCGAAGCCAGTCTAGTATCTAGCGTCTAGGAGCGTAGCGTTCTATTGTCTAGTATCTAAAAATCAACTTTCACCAAATACCCCGAATGACTTCTAATATTCATTACTGTCCCATCTTCAAACATTAAATACTGTCCTTTGATACCGGTTAGTTTCTTTTCTATAATAGGAGTGCTGTCTAGTTTCATGGACTTTACCTTTTCTGGATAATTCAATACAGGAAAGTGAAGATGTTGAATAGGCTCACGATATTTTACAAATTCTTCCAATTCTTCAGGCACGTAATCCAATAGATAGTCTCGAGCTTCGTCCAGCGAAAGGTCATTTAAATCATTCTTCAACATTTTTTGCCAACTGGTTTTATCTGCTACGTAATCCTTTAGCGCAACTTCAATTAAGCCTGCAGCCTGACGGTATGGTGTCTCTGCAATAATCATTGCCTCTACTGCGCCTTGATCTATCCACCTGAATGGAACTTGAGTAGACCTAGTTACACCCACTTTTACTCCAGAAGTTTTAGATAAATAGACATAATGAGGTTGCAAGTGATTTCTTCGTTCCCATTCTTCATCTCTCAAGGCTATTCCTTCATGAATTCTGCTCAATTCTGGCCTAATGATACTTTCCACTGCCATAGGGGAGTTCATAAAAGCGTCATAACTCATTCCTTCTCCAAATGCCTTTTTGATTTTTTCTCCTGTTACTACACAGTTTATCTGATGCTGAAATTCAATGTAGATTTTTTCTCCCACATGCTCATTTAGCGAAATAACCTCTCCTTTTTCTAGGTTGTTATTAAGTACCATTCCGTATTGTACTTCTTCCCCTTCAAGGGCCGTCTTCATTTTTCTGATATTTCCTAGGTGCATGCTCATCCGATTGTTTTTGTAAAAGTACTATTTTCAGTACAAATAGGTCAATTTCTAAATTTTCAATTAAGTAAAAAGGTTGTTCAATATCCGTTGTCGAAAAATCCATCGTTCATAAGTCGCTAAGTCGTTTGTCTTTCCTATTTTTGCAGTCTCAAACAAAACAGCAAAATGGAAATCCCAAAAATATACGAGTCTACAAAGACAGAAAGCAAATGGTATGACTACTGGATGAAGGAAGGTTTTTTTAATTCCACGCCAGACGATAGAGAGGCTTACACTATTGTAATTCCTCCACCAAATGTTACTGGTGTCTTACACATGGGGCATATGCTTAACAATACAATTCAAGATGTATTGGTTAGAAGAGCACGTATGATGGGTAAAAACGCTTGTTGGGTTCCCGGTACAGATCATGCTTCCATTGCTACAGAAGCAAAAGTGGTTACTAAACTGAAAAATGAAGGGATAGACAAGGCGGATCTTTCTCGTGAAGAGTTTTTGGAACATTGCTGGGAGTGGACACACAAGCATGGTGGTATTATTCTTGAACAACTAAAGAAACTAGGAGCTTCTTGTGATTGGAATCGTACCCATTTTACAATGGACGAAGGATATTACAAGGCAGTAATTCAAGTGTTTTGTGACCTACACAAAAAAGGAAACATTTATAGAGGAGTAAGAATGGTTAATTGGGATCCTCAGGCTTTAACGGCATTGAGTGATGAAGAGGTAAACCACAAAGAAGTAAATTCAAAACTTTACTATGTAAGATATAAAGTCCAAGATGCAGATGATGAATGGGTAACCATTGCAACTACTCGTCCTGAAACTATCATGGGAGATAGCGCTGTTTGTATTAACCCCAATGATACAAGATATAAGCATTTAATTGGTAAAAGTGTTATAGTGCCAATAGCCAATAGATCGATTCCTATCATTTTAGATGAATATGTTGATCCTGAATTTGGAACAGGGTGTTTGAAAATCACTCCTGCACATGATCCTAATGATTATGAAATTGGCATCAAGCACAATCTGGATAGCATTGACATCTTCAACGACAATGGAACGTTAAATGCACATGGAGGGCCATACGAAGGGAAAGATAGATTTGAAGTTAGAAAAGCAATCGCCAAAGATTTGGATGAGCAAGGCTACATGGTTAAGACAGAAGACCACATCAATAAGATTGGTTTTTCTGAAAGAACAGATGCTGTTATTGAGCCTAAACTGTCATTGCAATGGTTTTGCAAAATGGAAGAATTAGCAAAACCTGCTTTAGAACATGTAATGAATGATGACATTGCATTTCACCCACCAAAATTCAAGAATTCTTACAAACACTGGATGGAGAATGTCAAAGACTGGTGTGTTTCTCGTCAACTTTGGTGGGGACATCAAATACCTGCGTATTTCTATGGAAAAGGAATCAATGATTATGTGGTTGCAGAAACTATAGTTGAAGCATTGGAGATGGCAAAAGCAGCAACAGGCAATGATAAATTGACTGTTCATGACTTGCGTCAAGATGCAGACGTAATGGATACTTGGTTCTCTTCTTGGTTATGGCCAATGGCTGTTTTTGGTGGTTTTGACAAAGACAATGACAGTAAAGAATTAGACTACTACTATCCAACAAATGATTTGGTAACTGCTCCTGAGATTATGTTCTTCTGGGTGGCTAGAATGATCATGGCTGGATATGAGTATAAAAATGAATTACCATTTAAGAATGTCTACTATACAGGTATTGTAAGAGATAAATTAGGCCGTAAAATGTCTAAATCTCTTGGGAATAGTCCAGATCCAATTGGCCTTATTGAAAAATATGGTGCTGATGGTGTACGCGTGGGAATGTTGTTGAGCAGTCCAGCAGGAAATGATTTGCCTTTTGATAGTTCTCAATGCGAACAGGGAAGAAACTTCACGAATAAAATCTGGAATGCTTTCAGATTGGTTAAATCTTGGGAAGCAAAAGATTTTGACCAACCAGAATACGCTAAGAAGGGAATTGAATGGTTTGAGAATAAATTGAATGAGCGTTTAGCAGAAATCAATACAAGTTACGACCAGTTCAGAATTTCTGAAGCACTGATGTCAACGTACAAATTGGTTTGGGATGATTTCTGTTCTTGGTATTTAGAGATTGTTAAGCCTGCTTATTTGCAACCAATTGATGCAACTACTTATGCTAAAACACTAGAGATTTTTGAAACTGTTTTAAGAATTATTCACCCATTTACTCCTTTCATCGCAGAGGGAGATAAGGGACGTAGTACAGGAACGGTAAGAAAGAGACTGCATCATTGTGGCAACTTGGCCAGAGGTTCAGAAAGTTGATCAATCAATTTTAGATGGGTTTAATTTTGCTGATGAGGTAATTTCTAACATTAGAAATATCCGTAAGGAGAAGAACATTGCCAATAAGGTAGAGATCGAACTTAGAATCAAAAAGAATCAAGAAACTGATACTTCGTTTGACTCAGTAATTCAAAAAATCGGGAACATCTCATCTTTGGAGTATACATCTGAAAAAGTTGACAATGCGTTTTCATTCATTGTGAAGTCTAATGAGTATTTCATTCCATTCTCTGAAGATATTGATGTAGAAGCAGAAATTGAAAAATTGAAAGCAGAGTTGGAATACACCAAAGGATCTTTGGCCATTGCTGAGAAGAAACTAAACAACGAGAAGTTTGTTGCTGGTGCTCCTGAGCAGGTGGTGGCTAATGAGAAGCGCAAGCAAGCAGAAGCTTTAGCTAAAATTAAAGTGATTGAGGAGAAGTTGGGGAGTTTTGCATAGCAAGCAATTCTTTTAGTTTCATAGCAAAGTCGGAGATATTTGAAATAGACGATGAGACTTGAACCTTTTTATTAGAAGGTAACAGAATAATAAAGTTGGTATGATTGGAACTAGTTACGTTTTGATATCTATATGCCAAACCTGTTGGAGAGGTGTCACCTAGTCCTGCTCCATAACCTTGCTCCACACCTCCAGTTCTCGTTGTTGTGGTCCTTGATTCAACGGTATAATCAAAAGACTGTACACCGTCTAATGAACATAAGATAAATCTATGTGGAGGATGTTTTTGGAATGTTCTAGTACATTCCAGGTTGTTAGTTTCAGAATTTATAGAATACTCCAATTTTTCTGTGTATCCTTTTGAACTAGGAATCGGCCAGTTGCCTTGGTAGCCTAACAGGAAGTAAAGTCCTATTGTAAGGATTGCTCCTAGTGGTATATACTCTTCAGGTCTATTCCAATTTAATTGAGTTGTGAAGTAGTAAATACCAATACTACATAGAACTATTCCAAAAAACAAATATGTGTTTGTAGTAAATGTTTTGGCCGGTCTGGAAGTTTCGTAAATGATTGATTGCATAATTTAATGAAGGTTTTCAAAAGTTAATTTAACATTTTACAAACGGCACTTCCTTTTCTAATCAATACTTGCACTTTCATCCCTATAGTAGGATTAACACTTATCTTGCCTTCAGGGGATAGAAATGTCCAGTCTGAATGCACATTATATTTCTGTTTCTCTGGAACAAAAAAGATAACTAAGTCTTGTCCTACAGCAAAACTTTTCAAATGATTATTGAAAGAATCATGAACCGCTTTGGATTCTAAATAAATGGCTTGATTATGTTCATTCCTAGCCGTTATTAATGTTTCAAAGTAAGTCTGAAGTTTAGCATGAAGGATTGATGTTTTAGCAAAGAAGTCTTTCATATCTTCATCATAGACTTGAGAATTGTCATCTGGTAGCAACCCTTCATGTGTTCTCAGAACAGGTGTGCAGGCTTCTAAAAATAGCCAGTCTTTAAGTAGTGATGAATTCCTAATATAATTTTTGATAATTGGTTTTATCACAGAAGTATAACCGCCTGCATCACTGTGAATCATTGGTAGGCCAGAATGTGACGAAGATAAATAAGCATCAAAGACAGAAAGTAACCCATCTTCTTCGCTGTAATCTACCATTTGGTCACCAGCCCACATCATAGAGGAATATTGAGAAGTAGCCCTTCCACCAGAACGGTTAAAAAAGAAAAGTTCTTTGCCGCTTTCTTTGATTACCTCATAGTTTAGTTTAGCCCACAGCACAGGGTATTCATTGTGTAGTTTTATATCTTCTAAAACGAATTCTGGATCATTCCCCATTGGGTACCATTCTGCAAAATCTGCCATCCAACCTGAAAACCCATTGTCTATTAAGTTGGTTTTGATGATGCCCTTCATCCATTCAAAAGCATCCTCGTTATAGATATCTAACATATAACCTTTCATGCCCCCGTAATCGAACAGTCTTGGTGTGTCTGTGTTGTGCTGATAGATAAAATAGCCTTTTTCAAGACCTTCCGTGATGTATTTTCCACGCTCCGCAAAAAATGGATTGACATAGCCAATGAGTTTGATTTCTTTCGCTAATAGTTCGTTTTTGAAATTTTCGAATTGAGGATATTGTAAAGTGTCTAATTCCCATGTCCAATTTAACCTACTGCCATATTTGGTTTGTCGTTTGCCTACCCAATCCTGGATCCATACAGCATCTATTTTTGCACCTGCATCCAAAACAGAAGAGACTTTCTCTAAAACAGATTTAGAACCTCCCTGTATACCTAAAATGGTTCCGGTTGACCAATTGGGTAATTCATATGGGAAAGGGGCGACAGCGACTTCTAATTGTTGTTCAGGACCACCATGTCCCAGTTCAAACTCAACGGACTCATCTGTTATTAGGAATTTGATTTTATCAGAAGTAAAGTCAACTTCAGAATAAGCGTATTCATTCCATTTAAAAAACCTATTGGCAGAAGTTAAAACATATGGAGATGGACAATAAGTAGCGTAATTCTCTCCTACCACTTTGCCCAGTTTCGTCCATTTGGAAATACTTCCTCCCCCTCTGCCTATACCGTTTTCTTGTGATAGATTAATGAGTTTTTTGTTGTAACTGTCATATTCAGAAAACTGAATGCCGCCACCATAAATGACCTCTTCTTGCACTCTGTCAAATGAAACCTCCCAATGATTGTATAATTGATTACCAGAAAACACCAACCTAAACTCGCCTTTCTTTTTCTTAATCAACAGCAACTGAATCTCTTTAGCACCGTTTTTCCATAAAAGCAAATTGTCTTGCTTTCTAATTAATTGATAACCTTTCAATAATCCTATGGTTCCAGTTTTTACTTTGTAAGACCCGAGTTTTTCTTTGACCTTAATGTCAGCATGACCTACTTTGGTGTTTTCCCAATCGATAGTATAAATAGGAAAATTTGTTTCTTCCTCTAAAATCAAGACCTTTCCATTTAATGTGTCCAGTTTTTGACCTGGAGTAGCAAAGTGGCAACAAAGGAAAATAATAAATAGAACTCTCATAGTAATTGCTCTTACTTTTTAAGTTTAAAAGGAAGTAGAAGCCAAAATGCAATCTGCTAATTCTTTATCCGCTTTAGCAAGATCATTATAAACAGCGTTGTAAAAAGGATATTTCTTGGCACTTAGTTTACCTATTTTTTCTTCCTCTAAAATGTTATCTAAATCGCTCACCCAGATATTAGCAAACATTACTGATTTCCAGTAGGATTTTATAGATTGTCCACCATCCATATTCCAAATTTCTTTAGAAATGTTTTGATACAATAGATAGTGGTCAACGGAATGAACAACCATGTTATTAAAAAGGAAATCTAAGTTAACATCTAGTTCGAACTCTTTTAAGTGTTTTGCAACTACTCCCCTTGATTGCATCAGAAAATTATAATATCTAAATTCCATTTTTCTTGGATCAAAAACATGCTTAAGAGGAATGGTTGTAGAAGACTCGATGCCACTAACACGATTTACATTTGTACTCAAGGAATGGTTAGGGGATATAGGACTGTTAGAGTAATACAGCAAGCCATAATGAAGTGCAACAACAAATTTATTTGAAGGTTCTAACCCTTCAATTTTTTTAGAAGCGATTTCTCTTGCTGACTTTTCTGCCGCTACATGTGTTTGAGGATGGGCCCAAAATGCTAAAGTGGTAATTAATAAACTTGCAATTGTGCCGTTGTCCCCAAGTATTTCCTTTGATTGGTGCTTTGCCGAAACAATAGTTTTCATTTTCACATTAAAAACTAACTCTAAACCCGCTGGGTTAACCCCTTCATTCATGGTTAGCGGCATATCTGGAATAGTGAATCCAATATTGTCACCTTCATAATTTGCCATCAAAAGTAATGGGCTATTGATGAAAACATTATATAAATCCTCATCAGAGAACGTTGGTGAAACACCCCATTTACCATGTTTAATTCTATATTTAACCACGTGAGTTAGAAATTGAGGTCCTTTGTAAAGCATCAACCTAAAAAACCTTAACATCATTTTTGGGTAATGGGCAAGCATAAGGTGTATTTCTTGCTTCCTGTTCACTGGAGGTCCAGCAAAAAGCCATTTTTTTTCGTAGTCTCCAGGTGTGCCAGATTCAGAACTAGGTTGTTCATGCTGCGCTATTTTCCAGCCACTTATGGCATAAGAACGTATTGCATAGAGAATAAAGACTATGCCTAATAAAAATAGCGAAAAGATTATAACTAAAAAAGGAAACATAAGGTGGGTTTTTATTTGGCGTGAAAGTAAGAAAACAAACCAAAAGAGAGGCACAGATTTTGAAAATTCAGAACGTAATAATTGCGAATAGGTTATGTGATTGTTACAATAATTGCGTAAGCGTCTAAATTTTAAGATATTTGTAAGAACTATTAAATAATTATCCTTAAATGAAATTTACCTTTCTCAAAAAACGAAGATTTTGGATAAGATTTATCTTACTTCTCATCTTCGTGCCTATCTTTCTTTTTGGAATACTCATAGGAGTGCTTTATTGGAATCAGGATGCAGTAGTTGAGGAATTAATTACAACACTTAACGAGGATTTTGAAGGACATTTTGAACTAAAAGGAAGCCACATATCCCCTTTTGAAAACTTCCCATACATATCGATTGACTTAGAAGGGTTAGTACTTTTTGAGGATGGAACAAAAACAGGAACGCCCATCTTAGAAATTAACGATGCTTTTATCGGATTTAATGTTTGGGATGTCGTTTCCGGTAACTTGGAAATCAAATCTATTTTGCTAGAGGAGGGGTCAATTAATCTTATTCAACACCCGGATGGAAGTTTTAATGTAACCAATGCCTTGGCGACTAAAAAAGACATTGAAGATCCAAGTGAAGAGTTTCATTTGAACTTAAAGTCTATCAAGTTGGTTGATATAGACATTAACAAGTTGAACGAAGGAAATGGAATGTACTTTGACCTATTTATTAATGAGGCAGCATCTAATTTTAAAACAAGTGGTGATGACGTGCAAATGTTCTTGGATTCAAAATTCATTATTACTTATATAGATAATGGAGACACTACTTTTATTCATGACAAGCACTTTGATGTGCACACGGAAATAGATTATGTTGCAAAGGAAGAAATACTTAAAATTATTCCCTCCGAGATCGCACTAGAAGGAGCTGTTTTTAACATGGAAGGAGACATTGACTTTGCTAATGATATGTACTTAGATATTATTTTCAGTGGAGAAAAGCCAAATTTCGACTTGTTCATGGCGCTTGCTCCTGAAGAACTTACGCCTACATTAAAAAAATATGATAATAAAGGCCAAGTGTATTTCAAAGGTTTAGTTCAAGGTAAATCAATTAATGGACATACGCCTTTTATTGATGCTGAGTTTGGATGTTCTCAAGCATTCTTTGCGAATAATTTAAACCATAAAAAAATTGAAGACCTCCAGTTTAAAGGACATTTTACTAACGGTGAAAAACGAGATGCCACTACCATGGAGTTTTCATTGACTGATTTTTCTGCCAAACCAGAAGCAGGTGAATTTACAGGGGATTTATTAGTCACCAATTTCGAAGAGCCTGAAATTAATTTGAAATTAGTCTCCAATTTTCAATTAGACTTCTTAGCCAATTTTTTCAATCTTCAAGATTTGGAAGACCTATCAGGAGGGATTGAGTTGACCATGAATTTCCATGACATTATAGACTTAGAGCACCCGGAAAAGAGCATTGAAAAACTAAACGAATCCTATTACACTGAACTAAAAGTAACCGATTTAAGTTTTGGAATTTCAGACTTTCACTTACCACTTAAAGATTTGGACTTGTATGCGGTGGTAAATGGGCATGAAGATAGGGTGGATTACTTTGACCTATTAATAGGTAAGTCAGACTTGCCCATTAAAGGAACTATTGACGACTTACCTGCCATTCTCCACCCTACAGAAAAAGACGACTTAACACTTTAGGAAATCTCATCTAGATGATTCTATGTGTTTGATTGAATCAGTGCTGCCAAATATACCACAGAGG
>CAJYBK010000005.1 GCA_913064955.1 uncultured Flavobacteriales bacterium | reverse complement strand
ATTTATTAGCAGAAAACAACAAGAACAACCCAACCTGAAACCTTCAGAAATTATAACGGCCTGGAATGCCATGTTGCTTGACCTTCCACTGGAAAGAATAAAGTTAATTCAAAGTCTTGCCAAGAAATATAATGTCTTTCTTCTAAGTAACACCAACGCTATTCATCTAACCGCCTTTTCTCAAAACATTATAGTCGAACACGGTTCCGATATACTTACTCCATGTTTTAAAAAGGTGTTTCTTTCTCATGAAATTGGGTTCAGAAAACCAGACCGAGCATGTTTCGAACATGTGCTCAACGACCAAAGCCTACAAGCCTCAGAAACTCTGTTTTTGGACGATTCTATTCAGCATGTCGAAGGTGCAAAACAATGCGGCTTACATTCGCATTTTGTTGATGTAAAGAATGGACAGTCTATTTCGCAACTATTTCCTGACACAACTCAATAAGGACGCCATTAGTTGACTTAGGGTGTAAGAAAGCAATCATCATATTATCTGCTCCTTTTTTCGCTTCTTTATGGATCATTGTAAAGCCCTTTGCCTCTAGACGTTTGATTTCTGATTCGATGTCATCGACACCAAATGCAATGTGATGAATACCCTCACCTTTCTTTTCAATAAACTTGGCAATCGGACTATTCTCATTGGTTGCTTGCAATAATTCAATCTTACTTTCACCCACTCTGAAGAAAGAAGTCATTACCCCTTCGGAAACAACTTCCTCCATTTTGTACGGCTCATCATCAAAAAGAGCAGCGAACAATTCGTTTGATTTAGAAATGTCCTTAACCGCTATTCCTATGTGTTCAATCTTTTTCATGGTTTAAAATTATTCAAAAAAAAATCCCTTTCGAAATTCGAAAGGGATTTTTAAATATTGTATTTAGAAATTATTTCTTGTTCTTATTCCAAACATCTCCAGTTGTGTTGTCATAATTTACATAGTAAAGACCTTTCTCAAGGTTTCCACAGTCAATTACTTTTCCATATCCTTTCTTCACCATGTTTCCGAAGGTATCGAAAATCTCATATAAAGTCTCTCCAGAAAATTCAACATCTTTTCCTTTATCAGCAACTAACTTCAATTTAGAAGCATCTGAATCAACAGAAGCTGTAGTTGAAATATTTGGTTTTCCTGAATAGTCAATTTGTTTCACTCTAAACTTGTTTGTCCCTGAGTGCAACTCAACTTGAAATTCATAGTTGTTTGCTCCCGCAGTTCCAATTCCGTCAACCTCACCTACTTTAATCCACTTATTCCATCTGTACTGCTCAACAATGTAAGTTAACTTTCCTTGCTCAGATGTTGTACTCCACTTAAGTAACTTTCCGTTCTCTACCTTGATACTAGTTGTCTCAAAAGTAGATTTTGGTTTAAGTACTTCTGGGTTTAAGACCTTAGGTAAACAATCCGTTTTGTGTTCAATTTTAACAACAACAGGATCTCCCAAAGAAAGATTTAAGTTACCAAAGTCAATTTCAAACGCACTTGAACTAATTTGGTCAGTTGTTGCATCACCGTTTACAGTAACTTTAATAACACAGAAACCAACACCACTTCCAGCGAAAGGATTCTGAACGTATAAGTTTTTTCCTTGGTAATGTCCTTCATGTACAATGCTTGCATCATTCTGAGCCATTCCAAATCCAAAGGCAAACGTGGCAATTACAGCTAGTAATCTCTTCATTTTATTATTATATTCTAAAATTGATAGTCTATTTCAAGGGGCAATATTAAGCGCATTTTTTTAATTTTCAAAGTATTTCAATACTTTTTTCACAATTTGAGTCATTTATTAACTTCGATGAATCCATTTTTTTTAAAGATATGTTCAAAAATTCTTCCAACAAAACTGCTTTAAGTTCTTTAATTTTAAAAATAAGTGTTGTTTCTTAAAAGGTTTTTTTATCTTTGATAATTAAACTAACTGGACTTTTCTATGAAGATTAAGTATTTTATACCGTTAATGGTCATTGGGCTTATCGGCTGCGGACCAACTGAAGAAGCTGAAGGAGATGGGAGCAACAACAAACGTGTTTCTGATGGTGAGACTGTTTTTTATGGCGGAACACTAAAAGTGTGTGAAGATGAAACTTATTCATCCATTTTCCCAATGGAAGTTGTGGATGTTACTTCTTTTAAGGTTGCGACACAGATCCATGACGGATTGGTGGAATATGACCCAAAGACTTTTAATTTAAGATCTGCGGTTGCTGAAAAATGGACTGTTAATGATGCTAGTACGGAATATACCTTTACACTAAGAAACGATGTGAAGTTTCATGATGACGCTTGTTTTTCCGGAGGAAAAGGAAGAACACTAAATGCTCAAGATGTTAAATTCACCTTTGAACTATTGTGTTCAAAAGAATATGAGTTAAATTATAAATCATTACTTAAGCCTTATCTTAAAGGTGCTGAGGAGTTTTTCAATGGTACTGCTGACCACATTAGCGGATTGGAAATTGTTGATGACCACACGGTTAAGTTCACTTTGAAAAAACCTTCCACTTCATTTATTTATGTTTTGGCAATGCCGAACACTAGTATTATTGCTAAAGAAGCTTTTGATAAATATGGAAAAAACATGACAGTAGGTTGTGGGCCATTTTTATTTACTAAGGGGAAAGACTTAACAAAAGATTTGTTTTTGGTTTACAACCCTAAGTACTACCAAAAAGATGAAAACGGGAATTCATTACCTTATTTAGATTCTATTCATTTTGCATTTATACCAAGCAAGTTTACTCAATTAGAAGAATTCAACTCTGACGAGATTTCTATAATTGAAGGGTTACCTTCTGCTAAAATTGCTCAAGTAGTTTCGGAAAACATCGAAAACTTTAAAAACACTCCGCCTAAAACAATTTTGGACAGACAACCGGAATTATCTACTCAGTATTATGGGTTTACATGTACCACAGAGCCTTTTAACAATTTAAAAGTAAGACAAGCATTTAATTATGCTGTTGATAGGGTTGCAATTGTAAACAACATCTTAAATGGTCAAGGCTCTCCGGGAACAAAAGGAATTACTCCTAAAATCCCGACCTTTAACAATTACGATTTCTCAAGAATTAAAGGATATAGTTTTGACCCTGCATTAGCTCGTCAATTATTGGCTGAAGCAGGCTACCCTAATGGAGAAGGGTTTCCAGAAATTACGCTTGAAATTAACCTAGGAGGTAGCGTTCACAAATTAGTTGCCACTGAAGTGGAGCGTCAGATTAATCAAACACTAGGAATTAACATCAGCATCGATCAAGTTTCGTTTAAGAATAAACTAGAGCATTCAAGATATGACAATTCTGAAATCTACCGTTCTGCATGGGTAGCTGATTACCCATCTCCAGAAAGTTTCTTATCTATTCTATATGGAGAAGAAGTTCCAAATTCAATGGAAGAGCCTTCGTTCCCAAATACTATGAGATACAAAAATGCAGCTTACGATTCTTTATATAACTTAGGAAAAGTAACAGTAGATGTAATTAAGCGTAACGATTACTTTGCTGAAGCAGAGAAAATCATGATGGAAGAAGCTCCAATTATGGTGCTTTGGTACACTGAGAATTACACTATGTATCACTCACAAGTAAGAGGATTTTACAACAACGGAATGCAAATCGCTGATTTCTCTCGTGTTTATCTAAAAGAAATGACTGCTGAAGAGGTGGCAGAGCAAGAGAAGAAAATAAAAGGCGGTTCGTAAACCAATTAAATAGTATAAAGCATGTTTAAAGGAAATAACTCTGGATCAAACCAAAAAACGGGAGATGTAAATGCTCCTGACAGATTGAATAGAATAGTTGAAGGAACAAATATTCAAGGAGAAATTACTGCTGAAAGCAACCTACGTATAGATGGCTTTGTTAAAGGTCACGTTTCTACTAAAGGAAGATTAGTCGTTGGTGTAAATGGAAAAATTGAAGGAGATATAATATGTCAAAATGCTGATGTAGAAGGTGAGATTATTGGCACCATTAAAGTTGGTGAATTACTTTCATTGAAAGCAACTGCCAAATTAAATGGAGAGATGACAACCAACAAACTTCACATTGAACCAGGAGCTGAGTTCTCCGGAACCTGTGTTATGGGAAACGACAAAAAGGGTTTAACTAAAAAGTTAGACAAAACAAGTGTGACAGTAGAGAAAATTCTAGAAGAACACTAGAGTTCTGAAAAACAAACTAAGAATATTTCTATTTGTTCTTGCCTCAATTGCTGCAGGACACGTGCTGGATGTTAGATTTAATATGTCTTATCCAATTTTCAAGATTTTACTTCCGTTATTTGCGGCTTTAATGCTTTGGAAAATAATGTCCGAATTAAAAGATAACGAACCAGAATAATGGCAGCCAACAACAAATTTCTTAGAATGTCCAATGCAGGGATACAAATGGGCCTAGTGATAGGCGGCTTTGCTTGGTTAGGAAATTATCTGGATGACAAATATCAAAATGATAAAAAAATCTGGACAGTTATTTTAGCTTTGTTGGGTGTAGGGCTTGGAATATACATTGTCATTAAAGAAGTGATGAACTTAACGAAAAAAAACGATGAGCCAGACCAAGATAAAAAACCGTAAAAGTTCACTTTTTTTACCTTTACTTCTTATTGGAAGTTTATTAATTCATATT
This sequence comes from uncultured Flavobacteriales bacterium, assembly GCA_913064955.1. Lineage (GTDB taxonomy): Bacteria > Bacteroidota > Bacteroidia > Flavobacteriales_D > Parvicellaceae > Parvicella. Next base: position 29,567 of record CAJYBK010000005.1, on the reverse strand, counting down.
GGTATTACCTATTCGGTTCTTCCTGATAAATTGCCATTGTTAGTTTGCTACATTCATATTTACCTTTTTTCATTCTTAGCTCTTAGTATGTTCTTAGTGAAAAAGGTTAAAAGTATAGATGAAACTAAGGTGGGCTTAACATTTCTAGCGCTGACACTTTTCAAAATGATGTTTGCCATTGGGTTTCTATTGATTATGTTTTCACTATTTCCAATCGAACGTATCATAGTTATATTACATTTCTTTGCTCCATTCTTTTTGTACTTGATAATAGAAGTTCTTTTAACACTAAAAGAAATACGATAATTTTTTTAATTTTGAAATCTGAAAACAAAACCTTAATATTACACTCTAAGTAAAACAAATTAAAGCCATGATAAATAACAAGTTTTTGGTCCCTACGGACTTTACAGAAGTAGCACACACTGCTATGATTCATGCAGCAGATTTAGCAAAATCTGTAGGCGCAGAAATTTTTCTTTTAAATATCGTTGATGACAAGGATAAATTAGATGCTGCCAAATTAAAAATCCAAGAAGAGGTGGAGTATTTGAAAAGATACAACGCAGAAATAGTTGTTCAACCAATTGTTAGAGTAGGAAATATTTTTGAAGACATAGGTGATGTAGCAGCTGAAAAAGGTGTTAGTTTGATTATCATGGGAACTCATGGAGCAAGTGGATGGCAGAAGTTAACTGGTAGTTATGCTTTGAAAGTTATCACTAATTCTCCAGTGCCGTTTATTGTTACACAAAAAGGAACTGACAAAAAGAGTGGTTACGATCGTATATTAGTCCCTATGGACTTGCACAATGAAACTAAGCAAAAATTAGAAATTGTTGCAGAAATGGCTAAATACTTTGACTCAGAAGTGCACATAGTTACTCCTAAAGAAACTGATGAGTTCCTTAAGAACAAAATGAATGGAAACATTGCTTACGCTAAAAAGTATCTTGGTGAGAAGAAAGTTAAATGTGCTACACACATTGCGGACAAGTCTGGAGACTTTGTAGACCAATTATTAGACCTTGCTGGTGAAATTGATGCTGACCTAATTACTATCATGAATATGCAGAGAGGTTCCTTAATGGGAATGCTTGGTGCTAGATATGAGCAACAAATAATTACTAATGAAGATCTAAGACCTGTACTTTGTGTTAACCCTAAACAAGTAACATTCTCTACTGGCTCTGCAATGGGTAATTCATTTTAATAAACTATCTAAACGCAATAGGAATCCCTTTTTGATTAAATCAGAAAGGGATTTTTTGTTACAATTATCCTCCAACTAACTTCTTAATTTCGTTAAGTTTCATTAACGCTTCTACCGGAGTAAGTGTATTTATATCAATGCTTTTTATTTCTTCCTTAATTTGAGAAAGGACAGGGTCGTCCAATTGAAAGAAACTCAACTGCATATCTGCTTCGTTAGCCAATTCTTTTGTTTTGGCTTGTAAATCTTCTGCAGCATGCGACTTCTCTAATTTAACTAAAATTTTATTGGCTCTATCTACCACCACCTTCGGCATACCCGCAACCTTCGCAACATGTATCCCAAAACTATGTTCGCTTCCGCCCTCAACTAACTTTCGCAGGAAAATGATGCGTTTGTTTACTTCTTTAACGGAGACATTATAATTTTTAATCCTTTTGAAGGTACTGGCCATATCATTCAACTCATGATAATGCGTTGCAAAAAGTGTTTTTGGCTTAAATTTTTTGTGTTGATGCAAGAATTCTGCTATTGACCAAGCAATGCTAATTCCGTCATAGGTACTGGTGCCTCTACCAATTTCATCCAATAAAATCAAACTCCTGTCTGAGATATTGTTCAGTATACTAGCAGTTTCGTTCATTTCAACCATAAACGTTGATTCGCCACTGGAAATATTATCATTCGCGCCTACTCTCGTAAAGACTTTGTCAACATAACCCAACTCAGCGCTGTCTGCAGGCACAAAACTTCCCATTTGAGCCATCAGCACAATCAATGCGGTTTGACGCAGTAGAGCAGACTTACCACTCATATTGGGTCCTGTAATCATTATGATTTGTTGCTTGTCTTCGTCTAAAAACACATTGTTGGCAATATACTCCTCTCCTATTGGTAAATTCTGCTCAATTACAGGATGACGACCATTTTTGATATCAATGACTTTAGATTCGTTGATAGATGGTTTGACATAATTATTAGATTTTGCCAATTTCGCAAAAGACATTAAACAATCCAGTCTTGCCACCAAGGAGGCATTGTACTGGATAGGCTGTAAAAACTCAGCTAGTGCATAAATCAACTCTTCAAATAATCTAACCTCTATAACTTGGATTTTTTCCTCCGCACCAAGTATTTTACTTTCGTAATCCTTTAACTCTTGGGTGATATAACGCTCCGCATTTACGAGAGTTTGCTTTCTAATCCATTCCTCTGGCACTTTGTCTTTGTGCGTGTTACGCACTTCAATATAATACCCAAACACGTTGTTGAATGCTATTTTCAAGGAAGAGATGCCTGTTTCGGTTTGCAGTTTTTGCTGCATTTGAACTAAATAATCCTTACCCGAAAATGAAATCGCTCTAAGATCGTCCAGTTCTTGATTGACACCACTTGCTATTACACCTCCTTTATTGATTAAAACAGGCGCATCGTCTTTGATTTCTTTCTCCAGTCTTTCCGCAATAGGTGTACATAAGTTAATTTGAGCACCAATGTTTTGTAATGCTTTTAAACTTGAGTTCTCACAAAGCAATTTAATTGGCTGAAGAGTTTTTAATGCATATTTTAACTGCACCGTTTCTCTAGGTGAAATACGCAGCGCTGCAACCTTAGAAATTAACCTTTCTAGATCTCCAATGTTGGATAGGTGTTGGTGCAAGGAATCAACAAAGTCTTCTGAATTAACCAAGAAATCCACAACTTCCAATCTGGATTCAATTGCTTTTACTTCCTTAAGAGGCAAAACAACCCACCTTTTCAAAAGTCTTCCGCCCATAGGAGTAACTGTTTTATCCATTACCTGGATAAGTGTAACGGCATCCTCATTATAAGAGTGAACAATCTCTAGATTTCTAATCGTAAATTTATCTAGCCAAACATAATTCTCTTCGTCAATTCTCGATATACTGGAAATGTGGGATAATTTATTGTGTTGCGTTTCTGACAAATAATGCAAAATTGTTCCTGCAGCAACTACACCTAATTTTTGATCTTCCACACCATACCCTTTCAGATTTTTTGTGCCAAAATGATTCAATAATTTCTCTTGAGCATAGTCCTCTGTAAACACCCAGTCTTCCAATTTAAAAGTATAGTACTTATCCCCAAAATTTTCAATAAAGGTCTTATCTCTATTTCTTTGAAACAATACTTCCGAAGGCATAAACCCTTGAAATAACTTTTCTATGTAATCCAAATTACCCTCAGCTAAAAGGAACTCTCCTGTAGACACATCGACAAAAGCAGCACCCGCTCTATTCTTATCAAAGTGTACAGCAGCTAAGAAGTTATTTTTCTTTTGTTCTAGTACCTGCTCATTAAACGCCACCCCTGGAGTAACCAATTCTGTAACGCCTCTTTTTACTATGTTTTTGGTTTGTTTTGGATCTTCCAACTGATCACAAATAGCAACTCTTTGTCCTGCTCGCACCAATTTAGGCAAATACGTTTCTAAAGAATGATGAGGAAATCCGGCTAATTCTAACTTTGACCCTCCGTTGTTTCTTGCGGTGAGAACAATTCCTAAAATATTTGCTGCAGTGATGGCATCTTGACCAAACGTTTCATAAAAATCTCCTACACGAAAGAGTAACAATGCTTCAGGGTATTTCGCCTTAATCTTATTGTACTGTTGCATTAAAGGGGTTACCTTGTCTTTCTTAGCGCTTGATTTCGTTGATTTTGCCAATGTTTTTCTTCTTTCCAACGAAGATAAATATAGCGTTTCGATTTGGTTTTTTAGATTTGTATCAATTTTCAATAGTTATGAACAGAAAACTTAAACTTGACGAACTCCAACGTGACTCTTTAGAAGAGTTTAAAAGTAAATCTAAACATAAAGTAGTTGTAGTGCTGGACAACATCAGAAGCCTCAATAACGTAGGTTCATTTTTTAGAACATGCGATGCTTTCAATGTAGAAAAGCTTGTGCTTTGTGGTATAACCGCTAAACCACCTCATAAGGATATTCGAAAAACAGCTTTAGGAGCCACAGAGTCTGTAGAGTGGGAATATCATGAAGAAACAACAGAAGTGGTCAAGCAAATGAAATCAAAAGGATATCAAGTTTACGCCATTGAGCAAGCTTTAGAAACCACCGCCTTACAAGATTTGGAAGTGTCTCCTGAAGGCATTTGTGTCGTGTTTGGAAATGAAGTAGAGGGTGTTCAGGACAGTGTAATTGCCATCTGCGATGGCGTTTTAGAAATACCACAGTTTGGAACAAAACACTCTTTAAATGTCTCAGTTTGTGGTGGCGCTGTTCTGTGGGAAGTGACTAAACAATTAATTTCACAGAAAGGATAACTCTCTAAAATATTGTTAATTGACCTATGTGCGATTGCTTTTTTAAGTAAATAGAAGTACTTTAGCCATCCTTCAAATAAAGAAGTGAGTAAAACAAAGTATAAATATAACCCAAAGACACTTAGTTATGATGAAGTGGAATTAACTTGGAGAGATCATCTCAAAAAGTTGTCCTATCATTTTATGTCTGCTACTGTAGTGTCCGTTTTACTCTTGTTCTTTTCTTATAACTTCATTAAGGAAAGGGGTAAAAAAGAAGCTCAGTTAAATAATGAGCAAACAGAAGCAAAACTCAAGGAATTTATTGCTAGACTGGACAACTCAGCCATTGTTCTTGATGAAATGCAATACCGTGATGATAATATTTACAGAACAATTTTTGGAGCAGATCCGTTTCCAGGCTATAAAAGAGAATTAGGAACAGGTGGCAATCAAAAAAAATATGCTGCGATGATGGACATGGCCCACGGAGAACTTGTAGTTGAGATTTCCAAAAAACTGGCTATCCTGGAAAAAAGAATTACTGCTCAGTCCATCAGTTATGACTCAGTTGTTTCAATGGCCAAGAACAAGGAAAAACTTCTTCAATCTATACCATCTATTCAGCCAATATCAAATGTGGAGTTAACAAGAATTGCTTCTGGATATGGATACAGGATGCACCCTATTTATAAGATTATGAAAATGCATACTGGTATCGATTTTACTGCAGATATTGGAACTCCAATTTTTGCTACCGGTGATGCTACTGTTGAAAAAACAGAAGTTATGAGCGGCTATGGTCAAATAGTTATTCTTAATCATGGGTTTGGTTACAAAACAAGGTATGCTCACGTTTCTCAATTTAAATGTAAGCCAGGAGAAAAAGTAAAAAGAGGTGACATCATTGCGCTTGTCGGGAACACAGGGGCGTCAGTTGGTCCGCATTTACACTACGAGGTGTTTTACAAGGGAAATCATGTAAATCCTGTCAACTTTTTCTTTAATGACTTAAGTCCGGAAGAATTTGATCAAGTGATTACTATTTCAGCTAGACCAACACAATCCATGTAACATATGCATAAGTATTATGCAATTTTGGGATTAAGGTATGGTGCTTCAACAAGTGAAATAAAAAAAGCTTACTATAAATTAAGCAAGGAAATTCACCCAGATATCAACTCGTCTGATTCAGCAATAAAGGAGTTTATAAAAATAAATGAGGCATACGAAATTTTATTAAAAATAAGAAAGCCTTCCTACACAACTTCGTTTCGTAGAAAACCAAAAGTAAGCAAAGAATGGCTAGAGAAAGAAAAGAAGAAAGCCAAGTTTGAAGCAGCCAGAAAACTCAAATTGAAAAGGGATGCTTACCTTAAGTCCATTAAAAAAGAAACTTACAGCACGGATGTATGGAAAATAATTCGAGCATACATCCTGACTCTTATTTTTTTCTCTGTTATTATTTTTGGATCCTACTCTGCTAGACCAGATGACGAAACATTTCCTGTGGAAAGACTTTACCTTTTCCTCAAAATGATGGGCATAATTACTACAGTAATTTACGTCTTTGTTCTGATTAACTTTCGAAGATATTATAAAGAGGATTAAAGCATTGCCTACGCTTTCTTCAATTGCAAGAATATTTTCAACGACAAATCCATAAATAAAATTTTAGGATTCGCATTCCTTTCTATGTGATAATGTGCCTCATCAATAGACTGAGATAAAAGCACAATATTATTATGATTAATAAAGGGAGCAAACTTCTTCAGAAACTTCTCCTGTTCTCCCGTAAGTACCACAGTATCTCCATTGGTATAATGACCAACAATACTATTTCGAAACATCTGTAAGCAAAACTTTAAAAAGGACTTATGTTCTTCCCGTGTGTGTCCGCGACCAGTTATCTGATCCACCCAATCAATCGTTGCAGGAACATCTCTTTTATAACACAATCTCATCCATAAAATGAAGTTGTCTATGTTAAATTTTGAAGAGCCTAAGTTTCTCATCAAGTGAATTGCTTCAGCCACATTCCTTTCAGAAAGATGTGCCAGGTTATCGGCTTCGGTCTTGTCCAATTGGTATTTCTGAATCAAATATTCTGAAACCTCTGATTCCTTAGGTGGCAATACCTTCACAATCTGTGTTCGTGATAAAATTGTAGAAATGATATTGTCTGCACTTTCAGACACTAACAAAAATAAAGTCTTAGGTGGTGGCTCTTCTATGATCTTTAATAGCTTATTCGATGCAGGTGCCTTCATCATTTCTGGCAACCACATAATTAAGATTTTGTAATCTCCTTCAAAAGACTTCAATGCCAACTTATGAGATATACTATCTGCTTCTTTAACGGCAATGTTTCCTTGCTTATTGCTTCCCTCTCCCGCTTCATACCAATCATTAAGTCCAAAATAAGGGTTCTCCAAATTGATTGCTCGCCACTGAGATATCATGTGATCGCTTAAGTAGATTTCCGAGCCTTTTGCTTGCACTGGAAAAGAAAAATGAACATCTGGATGCTCCAATTTATCCATTCTAGTACAGTTTCTACAAGAGCCACAAGAATCCGTTTCTGACTTGTTTTCACAAAGCACATATCTTGCATAAGCCAACGCCAGAGGCAAGTTTCCTGACCCTTCGTTTCCCAAAAATAACTGAGCATGACTTATTCTTTTCTTTTGAATAGTATGCATCAAATGGTCCTTGAGATCCTGTCTACCGATGATGTCCTTAAAAAGCATGATACAAAGATAATGTTCTGAAATCAGAAAATTGAAGTTAAAAAACAAATAGTTGAGATTCTAAAAACCTCAAATCCCGGTTAAATTGACTAGTTCTTGCCAAACAAGTTAAATCCACCAGCATTCTCTTTAAATGTGTCACTATCTTCAACAGCTGGAACTATTGCTTTAGAAAGGTCAATCAACGGTTTGTATAGCAATGAACTGTCCTTTGTTTCATCAGGGATAAAATGGAACTTACTGTCGTATTGATTAATTATGATTATTAGAAAACTCCAAATAAGAACGATTTTACCTACTCCAAAAATCGCACCTGCTACTTTATTTGCTATTTTTAATTGGGCCAAGTTGACCACCTTTTCAAGCGTTTTTCCAATCACAAAAACACCAACCACAATGGCTATAAAAATAATTGTGAAAGAAATCACTGGCTCGTATTGGTCGCTGATATTCTCTTTTACAAAATCACCTATTAAATCAGAAAAGTGAATGCCTCCCCATACGCCTAGAACAAAAGCCACGATGCTTGCCACCTCGATAATAACACCTTTAGTAAACCCGCGATATCCAGCCCATAGTAATGGTATTAATATGACTATGTCAATGTAATTCATTAAAACAAAAATACCGTGTTTCTACTCCAAAAAAGAGTCTCCAAAGGAATGATTTCCACATCAATTTGTGGTTTTGACCTTTATTTCTAAAACCAACTACTCAATAGTTCCTACCAACTACTCAATGATTTATACCAACCACTCAATGACCTGTCGTTTTATTAAAATTTAACATAGTTTTGATTAAACCTTTTAAAACAACGAATTATGGCACTCAAAACAATTATAGTAGACGATGAAAGCAACGCAAGAGAGAACTTAAAAATATTAGTAGATGAGTTTTGCCCAGAACTGAAAGTTGTTGGTTTGGCCGCTTCAGTAGCGGAAGCAAGAACATTAATCGACAAGGAAGATCCTGAAGTGGTATTTCTAGATATCGCTATGCCAAATGAAGATGGGTTTGAATTGTTAAAGCATTACGAAAACCGTGATTTCTCTGTGATTTTCACTACTGCATATAACGAATATGCATTGAAAGCATTTAAGGCTGATGCAATAGATTATTTAGAAAAACCAATTAGCATTGATGACCTACAAACTGCTGTAGAGAAACTTTTAAGAATCCACACCATCGAAGACACTGATGCTTTAGATGCCAAAAAAGAAGCGGATAAAAGTAATGACAGAATAAGCGTCCCAACTAGAGATGGATTCATTATCCTTAAAAACGATGAAATAACTCATTTAGAAGCAAGTGACAACTACACAATGATTTATCTTGCCAATGGAACAAGGCATTTGAGCAGCAAAAACATTAAGGTATATGAGGACAACCTGAACGCAAATGTTTTCTACCGTACGCATAAATCATATATTGTAAATGTAGAACATCACTTGAAGGAATTTTCAAGAAAAGAGGGTAATATGGCTGTCCTTCAAAATGGTAAAATGGTTCCTGTAGCAAGAAGAAAAATGACTAGCTTCCTGGATCGTATTAATACGTTCTAAATCATTTACCTGCGTTAGCAGCGTAAATATCTAATGCATTCACATAATCTTCTGATTCAAATACAGGAACAACTTGACAAGGAATAGTAATACCATTTTTTGATAACATTAAAAAATAGTTGTCGCTTTTCTTGACCAATTGAACTTCAGACCAACTAGCTTTTAACCAGCCGCTTTGATAATCACCAATAGGTTGAAAAGAAAGGTTCGAATAGATGGAAAATTCCTCAAACTTTTGATACTGACTCTTTAACCCAAATGACTCTTCGAGTTTGAAGGTTAAAGTAGAGGCTTCTTTCGGATAGTAAATCTGTACTACTTTTTTGATTGGAACTGTACCTTCTATTTCTTCCTGTTCGAATTCATTTTTATCCGATTCTTTTTGAATTTCTGTATTATTTTCAATAGTCAAAATATTGTTTAATATAGACAAGTCTACTTCTTGCAATTTATTTACCTCCACAATATCTTGATTAACAGTAGTATAGTTTTTTTTGTAATTTTTTGTACTAAATGTAGTTGCAATAATTGTAGAAACAAATACCCCCGCAACAACAAACAAACCAACTCCAAAATACCACCATTTTTTACTGACTAGGTTACCGGTTTCTACAGTTGTAGTATGAGAAGCTTTTTTAAGCACCTCTTCAAAGTTTTGATGCTTTAACAAATCATCATCAGATGGTTGTGGCACGTCCCTATTTATGTTTAATTCTTTCATTTTCTTGTAATAATATCTTTCAATTTCTGCATAACCCTGTGCATTCTAACTTTGGCGGTACTTTCTGTAATTTCCAGAATCGCACTTACCTCCTTAAATGGTCTTTTTTCAAAATATCGCATTTCTAATATTTCCAGTTCATCAGGTTTTAACTCCTTTAGCCCGCCCAAAAGCAATTGAATGTTTTCTTCATGTTGCGTTTCGTCCACCTCCTCTAGCACTTCATTTAATTCTGGCGTTTCCACAGTAACGGTCTTATTGTATTTCTCCTTGCGGTATGAAAGATTAACTTCATTCCTAGCTATTTGAAATAACCAAGCAGAAAATGGAAACCCTTTGTGTTCGTACTTAGAAATGTTTTGTAGCGCTTTAACAAAAATGTCACTTACAATTTCTGCTGAGATATTTTCGTCTCCAACCCTCTTGAGCACAAATCTAAAAATCTGTAGGTAGTATTTTTTATACAATACGCCAAAATCTGAAGGATTAACTTTAGCTTTTTCTATCCATTGCCTTTCTTCTTCCAAAGCACTGGCATTATGATGATATATTGAATTTGTTTGTTTCAAATTTATTTAATTATACCAGAATAATACATCTCATTAAAAAGGTTACAATAGTTTTAAAAGTTTCATAATATCATACTGATCGGTATAATCTTTAGACATCAAAGTAAGACTTAGTTTCAACGCGTCTGAAGACGTTACAGTAGCTGCATTCCAATACTCAATGATTCCAAAATCTCCATTTCGAAATTCAACGACAAAACTTAAAGGATCTCCAGAATTATAAAAAACAAAAAACTCCATAGGCCCGTTAGAACCAACATACTTTTTATACGATTTATCTTTTCGATTTAACACATAAAGGTTTTTAACAGCAACAGGCTCATGCTTTCCATTCACAAAAACCAACTTATTCGGCAAGTCTCCATAAACACTTTTAGTCTCTTGCAAAGATGTTCGCTCGTTAACACCGTTCAAAGCCAATAGGCGACAGAAATACTCTGTATTTAATTCGCTGTTTAACAAAGCTCGCTTTTCTTTGCTAATCACCTCATCATAGTACTCCAGCCATTGTTTTTGTGATAGTTTGTTCTCTTCACTAGAAAAGTACTGTTTGCCGAAGTCCTCCCACGTGGTATTATTTAGCCTGTTAACGCTTAATCTATATTCTACTGTTTTGTCATATTGAGTTTTATTAAAGGTTTTTCTACGTTTATTTAATCCTTCTAAATACTTAATGTATCTAACTTCATATGATTTCTGAACAGTCGAAATGGCTTGTGTTTTTGTCTCGAAACGCGGAACTACTACTAATTCCTTAAAACCGTTAGGGGTTTTGAAGGTCAAAAGGAAGTTCTTTTGACCAGATTGATAATCAATTCTATAATCCAAATACTTTTTATTCTTTACCCATTCATTTTTAAATTCCCCAACAGATTGCTGGTTGTCTACAACAACCCAAATCATTTCATTAAAAGCAAAATACTCTTCAAAGTTGCTATAGAAATACTCCGTGATTTTAAATTTAACGCCTATTTGCTTTTTCTCATTTGTCCTTGCAAACTTCAATTCAAAGTAATCATAACTCAGTCCTTTTTGGCGCCTATAAACGTTATAATAGTTCGTGTCCGTAAAACGTTCGTCAAAGAGTAAAGTGTCTCTGAAATCATTCTTATTAAGTAGCGGGTCAAACACTTTAGCGTAGTGCAAATAGGCCAAAGACAAAACTTTTAGTTCTGTGGAAGACCTTTTTTTAATCACGTACTCAGAATCATCCGCTTCTTTAGTTCTTTCTGCCTTTATCTCATTGTTAATAGAGTCCTTAATTTGTGTATGCATTTCTAATAAGTCCAAATTTGGCTTCTCGGCTTGTTTGATTTTTGCATTAGGAAAAAGCTTTTTCAACTCTTCTAACTCCTCATCAGATACTGCATCTATTGAAAGATACTTAATGTTAAGCGTATTCAACTTCTGGTAAGCTTTTACTGGGCCTATGATAATGTTCTTTTGAACTGCAATAGACTCCAAACTATCCAAACTTTTTAACCCCATTGGTAAATCTGTCAAATTGTTATTGGCTAAATTAAGTTCTTTAAGGTGTGTTAGTTTTCCAATGTTTTCAGGCAATTCTGAAATCTGATTAACTGGAAGTGCGACAGACTCTAAATTAGGACATTGAGCTAATGATTCTATACTTGTTTTAAGGTCCAATATATTATTCAATGATATATTAATACTTTTCAGTTGTGTACAGTTTTTAATCTCCACGGGGATGGCCTCTATTTTACAGTTGCCAAAATTGATGCTTTCCAGCGCAGGTAACTCACCGAGCAACTTAATGGTATGCTTAGCATTAATCTCCTTGCATTTTACGAAAGTAATTTTACGCAGATAGCGACAGTTGGTCAAACTTTGTGGTATTTTTTTACCTTGATAATCTGTGATGATAATGTTTTCTACACTTTCGATTTTAGAAAGGCTAACCAATGCTTGTTGCAAATAATCCTGATTAACAACATTATCTAGGTGTAAAGTATTCTTACCATCATAATTCCTCGGGTTATCCAGTTGAGCAAAGGCATTTACGTCTTCAAAGTTTATGTATAGGGTGGCTTTATTGCTTTGTGAAAAGTAATTTGATGCGATTAGCAACAAGACCCCTATGAAAAAATAGTTTCTGAACATTATAATTATAAATGTAACTGTTTTTAGGTGATGTTTAGTGTCTGATAAAAGAAGAAAAGGCTTCTGTGGTGACTTTAAGGCAAGTATTTTGCCAAAAAAGTCTAATTTTACAACTATTCTTTAAAGCGATGTATAAACTAAGTGCTATTCTTCTTCTTTTTTGTCTATTCCCTCATGCGCAGCAGGAGTTTGGTTTAGAAATCACAAAAGAATTATGTTCTGAAAAATATGATGGAAGAGGTTATGTAAATGATGGCCATCTAAAAGCCGCTGAATTTGTTCGTTCAAAGTTTGTTGAATATGGCTTAAAACCTGTCGAAAAAGAATATTTTCAACCATTTCCTATCTCAGTTAACACTCTTCCTGGAGTTGCATCAGTTTCTTTGAATAATAAAAAGTTAGAAATTGGTAAAGACTTTATTTTTGACGCCAATTCTGGTTCAGCAAAGGGTGAGTTTTCACCAGTCTTTATACAATCAGACAAAGACTTTTTTAATTTTGAATTTGGCAATGAATCAAGAGAAGGTAAAGTAATTGTATTAGTCGACCCTGAATCCAAGGACATTGATACTAATCAGATGTATAGAGATTGGAAATATAAAGGAGCGCAATTAGCACCAGTAATATGCTTGACTAATAGCAAGTTTACCTGGACCGTGGGCAGAACCTCATTCAATCATCCAATTATAGAGTTGCGTGATTCGGTATTTTCCAAGGAATTAAAAAAGGATAGTAGAATATCAATCAACGTAGAAACAAAGTTTCTAAACAACCTTACCACCAACAATGTAGTAGGAAAAATAGAAGGGAAGTGCAAGAAAAAAACAATTGTCATCAGTGCTCATTACGATCACTTGGGTAGAATGGGAAATGACGCTTATTTTCCAGGCGCCAATGATAATGCAAGTGGAACAGCTATGATGCTATATCTTGCTAAGTATTACTCCGAACATCAACCTCCTTGTAATTTAGTGTTTATGTCCTTTTCAGCAGAAGAAGTAGGAATATTAGGTTCCAGGTTTTATGTCGAACACCCTATGTTTCCTTTAAATGATATTGACTTCTTGATCAACCTAGATATCTTAGGCACAGGTGAAGAAGGCATCACTGTCGTGAATGGTGCAGTGCATAAAAAGGAATTTAAAAAATTGAGTAAAATCAATGTTAAAAAAGGATATCTTAATAAAGTAAAGGTAAGAGGAAAAGCGGCCAATAGTGACCACTATTTCTTCTCTGAAGCAGGTGTTCCAAGTATCTTTATTTATACCATGGGCGGGGTTTCCTATTATCATGATATTTATGATAAAGCGGAAACATTGCCCTTGAATGAATTTGACGATTTAGCAAAATTGTTGATGGATTTCTTAAAAAAACTCTAAAGTATGGAAAACAACGTAATTGAACTCTTCTACACGGCATTTGCCAAAAAAGATTGGCAAACCATGCAAGCATGTTATCATCAGGATGTGATTTTTGAGGACCCAGCATTTGGCCAACTAATAGGAGATGACGCAAGAAAAATGTGGAAGATGCTTTGCGAACAGGGCAAAGATTTAGAATTAACCTATAGCAAAATTTCATGTAGTGAGAACGAAGGGTCTGCATACTGGGAAGCGAAATATACCTTCCTCAGAACAGGTAAAAAAGTGCAAAACAGTGTTAGTGCAAAATTTTTACTAAAAGACGGCCTCATTACTCAGCATATCGATCATTTCAATCTTCGTGATTGGGCTGGTCAAGCACTAGGTCTAAACGGTAAATTGATTGGAGGAACCACCTTTTTTAAAAAGAAATTGAATAAGCAGACGAGGAAAGCATTGAATCGATATAAGTAAGGTTAAATTAAACAACTTCTTAAACAAAAAAGGCCCTAAGATTACTTAGAGCCTTTTTAATTCAACAAACAAATATTTTAGAAATATTCGTAATACGTTTTATCTCCATCTTCATCCTCTAATCCTAAACTGTTAATTTTTAATTTTACAATTTTCGATTCTGAAGTAGTTGAAGTACCAAATACCTCAAATGTTGTTTTTACTCCTGTTTTATCATCGTTGAACTCCCAAGTTCCTGAGAAACCAACATCAAATGTTCCGTCATAAGCTTTAAAGTCACCACCTTTAACAAATTCAATGTACGAACCATCACTGTCAATAGTAGTAACGACTCCGGAAGAACTTACGCTTTCAATTGGTCTCCATTTTTGCTGTAGTCTTGATTTTTTTGGTAAAAGAGTAAACCCTGGTCCTTCCTCATATTTGCCACATGAAGAAAAAGTAATTCCGCTTAATAAAACGGCTAAGATTAAAATAATTGATACGTTTTTCATATTGGTTTGATTTATTTTTTTGTAAAATTAACTATAAATAAGTAAATACTATAATTTGCGAATGTTCTAATTATGAAACTTGATTAATACACTAAAATCTCCCCTATCTTCTTAGCCACTTTCTCTGCGTTAGGCAATAGCGTGTGTTCTAAGATAGAGTTAAGCGGAATAGCAGGTGTATCTACAGAGCCAACAATCTCAACAGGTGCGTCCAATGATTTGAAACATGTCTTTTGTATCCTAGCCATTAAACCTAGTGAGAAACTTGCTTCAACAGACTCTTCCGTCACGATGATTACTTTGTTGTGCTTTCTAGCAGCAGTGTACATTGCTTCTTCATCAATTGGGTTTAATGTTCTCAAATCTATGATTTCTACTTGACCAGGGAATTGTTTCTCTGCTTCTAATGACCAATAAACGCCCATGCCATAAGTAATAATAGCAATAGAGTCGCCACTTTCTACTTTGGCAGCATCTGCTTCGAGCACCATACGTGCTTTTCCAAAAGGAATCACATAATCTTCATCTGGTTCTATAGTTCTAGCACCTTCTGTACCTTTCATTTTACTCCAGTACAAACCTTTGTGTTCAAAAATCACAATTGGGTTTGGATCATAATAAGCCGATTTCATCAAACCTTTCAAATCTGCTCCGGTACTTGGGTAAGCCACCTTTACTCCTCTGATGTTTGTAACCACTGATTCTACACTAGATGAATGATACGGGCCTCCAGAACCATATGCTCCAATAGGTACTCTTAATATCATGCTAACAGGCCATTTACCATTGGATAAATAACAAGATCTACTTACTTCTGTAAATAATTGATTCAAGCCAGGCCAAATGTAATCTGCAAATTGAACCTCAACGATTGGTTTCAAACCAACTGCCGACATTCCAACTGTACTTCCAATGATAAATGCCTCTTGAATAGGAGTATTGAAAACTCTATTCGTTCCAAAAGTTTGTGCCAATGTAGCCGCTTCTCTAAATACACCGCCAAGTCTAATTCCTACATCTTGTCCATACAATAAACATTCAGGATGCTTGGTCATCAACTCTCTGATGGCAAATAATGCAGAATCAACCATAACAGTTGCTTCCTTGCCTGCTGGCGCTCTTTCTCCAACTTCTTCTATGATAGGTGTAGGTGCAAAAATATGATCTAGTAAATCCTCTGGTCTTGGATCTTCTTCTTTTAATGCTCTTTGATAATCTGCTTCTACCAATGTTTTGGCGTCTGCAACTATTGTGTCCATTTCTTTTTGTGTAACGCCTGCATTAAGCAATTGCTCTACTAATACAGGGTAAGGATCTCTAGATTTTGCCTCCTCTAAATCATCTCTGTACCATTCCATTCTCACACCAGATGTATGGTGATTTAACAATGGAACTTTAGCGTGAATCAAAAATGGTCTTCTTTCTTTTCTAATCGTTTCAATTACTTCTTGAACCGTTTCATAACATTCTGTAAAGTCACTACCATTGATAGTTCTAACTTCTAGCCCATTAAAACCTTTGGCAAAATGAGTAATATCTTGTGCTCTTATTTCATCTGCACTGGCAGAAATATCCCACTCATTATCTTGAACCAAGAAAATCATTGGTAACTGCTTCAAACAAGCCATTTGAAAAGCCTCAGAAACTTCTCCTTCTGTACAAGATGCATCACCTAATGAACAAACCACCACTGGTTTGTCTTTAATCTCTTTATCTAAGCCTTCGTTTTCTCTAAACTGAACACCCATTGCTACACCTGTAGTAGGTATCGCTTGCATTCCAGTAGCAGAACTCTGATGAGGAATTTTTGGCATATCCGCTCTATTCAAACTTGGATGAGAATAATACGTTCTACCTCCTGAGAAAATATCACTTCTTTTGGCCAATACCTGTAGCATCAATTCAAAAGGTGTAATTCCTATTCCCAATAAAATACTGTCATCACGGTAATATGGCGCCACAAAATCTTGTGGTAATAATTGCATTCCCATGGCCAACTGAATTGCTTCATGCCCTCTAGAGGTAGCATGAACATATTTTGCTGTGATTGCTTTGTTCTCTTCGTACAATTCTGTCAAAGATTTAGCAGTGGACATCAATCTAAAAGCATCAATTAATACTTGTTTTTCAACTTTAGAAATTGTCTTCTTTTTTGCGGGTGCTGCAGTTGCCATTTGTTCTGATTATTTTACGTAAACTAGTAATCTATTGTGCAATTTACGAAAAAATTAATTTAATGTTTCGGTTTTTAGACGAAAGTCAAAATATAAGGTGGTAATCGAAACTTAATAAATCTATATGAATTGTTTTTGAAATAAAATTTCATTTTTAATCAATTGTCACATGACTCCAGTTCTCTCCAGTCTTAATTCGGTGCAATTGCATTTCTGAAACACCAAATTGTTTGGCTAACATTTTTAGTCTTGTTTTTCTATTTGGATCAAGGAGTTTTTTCTTAATCATTCTCACTTTTCCCTCACTCAATTTTGAGTTTTTAACTCGGTAATTGGGGTCTTTGTGCTTAGGGTCTTTATTATTGTGAGCTACTTTCTGCTCTTGCGTAGCCCAAGCTAAGTTCCAAACATTGTTATTTAATTTGTCGTAATCCAAATGAATTACAAACTTTTGGTCTGTATCTGTTTTTTCTACGAATGCCTCCGCTACCAATTTATGAACGCATCTAGCAGTCCTTTTACCGCTTTTTTGAACAACCGAGATTCTTTTATAATTGTTGGTAGGTGATGTTTTATACAAAATACCTGTCACCTTATTTATTTTAAGGCTTTTCACCCTACCGTAAGTAGAAATTAAGTATTGCTCATGTTCGGAAATGTTATCAGAAAACTCAATTTTTTTCCACTCTTCGGGGTGATAATTTTCATTCATGTTGTACCAAGTTTGATGATGCAGGTGGCAATTCAAGCAAGGTAAAGTTAATGAATTACTTTTTAGCTGCCACCTTTACCGTTTTGCTTGGTGCGTAATATGTCACATCTGGGTAGTACATCAATCCAATAGAAGCAGGAAGCACAGAATAACTTCCTTCAAACCTTGGAATCAACTGAATGTAAAATTTGTGTCTGCCAGCGGACAGGTTTCTGCAAGCAATGGCCGTCATGTGGTCATATTTTTTTCTATACTCTTCATAGACATTCGTTTGTGGCAAGTTACCACCGTAACTACAAGAAGCAGGAATAGGAATTTCCATTAGCACATATTGCGATGATTTTCTTACTATCACCTCTACCTCCATCGTTACAGGTTCACCGGAAGTCAAATAAGTTACTTCTTTCCCTTTCTCCATAAACTTAGTGGTTACTTTAAATAATGAATCACTACAGGTTGGTGTGCGCTCTATTTTATGTTCAAATGTATACACGTTCACAGATGCACCAGTTTTTTCAAACTTGATTTCCTGATTTGGTTTAAACTTCAACTCCATTGGGTAATTTGTTCCAGCAATAGAGTTATTGATTTTAATCTCAGGCGTTAGTGCTGCTTGCAAGTTGCTTTCTACCAACATATCTTCCATAAACTCTTGCAGCATATTAGCTTGTTCAATGGTGTTTTTGGTGTTGGGCTTATTATTCAAAAAGTAGGTTCTCACTTTCTTTAATAAGTCTTCATTTCCACCTGCTTTTTTCAAAACTTGATACGCTAACAATGATGTTTGCATAGTATTCACTTTTACATTGAATAATTGCTCTCCCCAAAAGATGCCTTTCTTGGCCACTTCGAAGGAGTTTTTGATTGTATCAATATTCACAACGCTATCTTGGCTTTGCAATAGTTTTAAATATTGGAAATGATCTTGTAAACTTAGGTTAAGTTTGGACAATTTATCTATTTCTACTTTGTAGTCCATAGGATACGGAATAGCCGCCAACGAATTAATTGCCTCTAGCCTGTCGCTTATATTCATTTGGTTTAATCGTGACTTTAAAAATGCAGCTCCCTTCATATGAGATTTAGTTCTGTATCCTGAGGCCACAGCCAAATTCATAGCATCAGTAATATAAGAAGTAATCCAAGTATCTCCTGCGCTTTTATTCCACCACCCCCAAGAACCATCATCATTTTGGTTTTTTTCCAAATCCTTGATGAGTTTCCTAATCAATTTTTCGTCTTTAAACTCTTCATTTAGGTTAGTCAAGAATTTCTTTTCCAATAACAATGCTTTCACTTTCGAAGCAGTCTGCTCATTGCACAAGTAGTTGTACGCTTTCAATTCATCTAGTTCTCTTTTGATTAAATCAAATGGGTCATTTGTAATGAATAGCGTTCTTCCTATTAATGACGTGTCGGGTTTTATCACAAATGAAGTGTCGTTGTTCAATTCTAATAATTGTGAGGATGTTCTTTTCACGCCATTAACCAATACATTTAGTTTTCTTTCCTCTCCATCAATGTATCCATCCCCTTTGTCTAGTCCAAAAGTTACTTTTATTTCTTGAACACTATCATAAGTTAGGTTGAACTTGTCTAATGAGAATGTTGTAGGGTTGTGGTCTGCTGTATATTTTCTGATTCCATTCACGTCAAAGTATGTTTTTACACCAATTGCTTCTTCCGTGTAGTTCAAGACTTTGCCATTAATGGTTGCTACATCATTCTGTACCAAGAAATTTGGCAGGCCTAGATTAGCGCTCAAAGGTTTGAATGACTTAGTTTGCGCGAAACCTATTCCTGTGTTTTTATGGCCATCCATAGCAGGGACTATTGTTTTCCATTGAGTAATATTATCAGGGAATTGAACAGAAAACTGAACCTTCCCATCTTTGCCTGTTACTAAATTAGGCTGCCAATAACCATAATCTCTAAAGTTGGTTCGTATTCGGTTTGAGTTTTCATCCACCTTTAATGCTTCTATAGCATCTTTACCAATTTGTTTCGTTTTCTCTGAAACAGACACCACCCCTGGAAGCACCTGCATGGTTGATGCAATGTCCACTGCTCCACGGGTAGGCATTGCGGCTATTTCTTTACTTTTAATACTGAATGCACTCAGTTTTTGAGATGATACCATTACTTCTTCTATGGATGCTGAGGAAACCGAAGAATAATCGCTCATTGGTGCAGAGCCATAACTATTGTAATTTCCTATTATCTCCCCTTGATCATAATAAATACTATTTACATACTTAAATAAAATCTGAGGTTCAATCATAATTTGAGTGTTTCTTCCTTTGACTACTTTAACATTGTAGATGGTATAGTTCCCATTATTCTGCATGAATAATTTAAGCATATAATTACCAGAAGGAATATCTCGAATCTCAAAATAACCTTCTGAGTTGGTAATTCCTCCTCCTTTAAAATATCCTGCAATTTCCGCGTAAAGAGTAACGTAGTCCATTGGCTCTCCTTTATGGTTAAGCATATAACCACTCAACATTGTTTCATTCTTTTTGGATGCTAATATTTTTGTTGAAAAGCCTTTTATTTCCATCGGAGGGTTATTAAACTCTCTAACTGCGGGCTTATTCAATCTGATTATTATGTTTTCATAATAAGTCAAAACGTTTTGGTCATATTCCCTTACGTAGGATGGGTCATATCGAAAATAATTATATCCATTTTCGTGAATGTAATAATCCTTCAAAAGCACATAAGTACTGTCTTTTAACATGGCAAAAACATCATATTTTCCTGGTTTTATATTGTTAAAACCATTAGCGTTTCCAAATTTTACATGCGTACAGGAATCGTTTTCCTCACTAAATATTCCCGTCCAAACTACGCTTTTACCAGATTGATTGTATACAGTAAAATGACAGCTATGTTGATTATAGTTTCCTTGATGATACCTCGTTTTTAGTAACGGGTGCATTCTAGGCTTTCTGCTGATTTCTTGTTTGACTTTTTTCTTAAAATCAATCTTTGGGTCAACAACTGGCACTTTCACTTTTGGCACGATAAAACTTCTAGTTTGAAAAAACCAATGACCTGTATAAGTATTTGGATAGAAAGACTTTAAAGGATTGGGATAAACAATCGTTTGAGAAACATAACTGGTGTCTTTTGTAAATGAATACAAATAACCAGGCTCAAATTTAAACGAATATGTAGTGTCAGTGTAAGGGTCTGTAATGTTAATTTTACCTTTCTTAAATGGGCCAAAGTATTGATAAGCACCGAAATCTTGATCATAATACCTGGCGGCTAAATTTCTTGGGACCTTAATTACTAGACTATCCTGTTCGAGATATATATCACCGTTTCTAGGGAGGTTGACCACCAGCATCTTCGACATCAACATATCCTCTTCCGGCATCATAAAAGGAATAGAGTCTAGTTTGATGTACTCAACATCTTTATTTTGTAAAGCGCTATCAGAGTTTAAACAGACGAAGGTTTTCATTGATTTTTTCAATTCAACATTCTTTATTTTGTAAATATGATCTCTAGTCCTAACCTTAATGTCGTATTTACCTGGCTTTTTCTTGAACGAGAGTACTTGATAAATATTAGGGTCATCAATATAAATTGGTTCGTCATTTACATATACCGTAAACACTTTTTCTATCTGACCATTGGTATATACATAGGGTGTGAACTCACTCCAATCAGAGTTTATTGAATCGTATTCTTGGTCCACACCAGTTTCGTTATAAATAAAACGGTAATAAGGGGTGTCATATAAATCTAATAAAGCAATGTGTTTATCTTTAATCGGTGTTGTTTCTTGTACATAAAACCTTCCGTAATTAACATTAAATGGTCGTAGTATTGTGTGGTGATTTAGACCAAAATAAGGCAAGTTTGGTGATGGTATATTACCAAACTTCATATTGACTGACCAAGCCGTTAAGTTCACGTCTTGCATAGGTTCATTTTTGTAGTTTGTTACCGCCACAGTAATAGGCACAATAGACCCTGGGAATACTGTTTCAGGCTGGTCTACCTCTACATTTAGTTGTTTTTCTTTGATATGAAAGCCCTTTTCCAAAAAGAAGTCCTTGTCTTGCCATCGATAGGTATAAATGATATAATATGACTCTAAACTCTCGTCATTAACTGCGTAATTTAACTCTACTCCTCTGCCACCAGCTACTTTCTTCTTTCCTTTATAAATCTGCCAACTTATGGGTAGTGATATTTCGTTATGAAACGAAATCTGAATAGAATCGTGTGTTCTTCTACCTATTGGATAAACCAATGAATTAATTCTATTAGGACTGGTCAACTTACCAATTTGTTTACCAAGTTGATCTTTTAAAACATAGTGGGTAGATTCATAGTTTAACTTCTCGTAATGAGGAAAACTTATCTCTTTTTCTTCAATTAGTGTATTGTTGTAGTAGGTCTGTAAAGTTCCTTTACACTCTTTGGTTAAAACAGAGTTATAGAAGTACTCCGCTTTTATTGTATCGCCATCAAGATGAAGATCATAATGCTCAGCAATAGCATCATAAACAAAGTTAAAATTGAAATACTTGGGCTCGTTTTCTGAATTGTTCATTTTGACACTAACCTTGTAAGAGCAGTTGCCCAATGGAAAAATAGAATCAGGTATTTCAACATAAGTGGCGCCCGAAACATCTAGCAGTACCTTAGTTTCATAAAAAGATTTATACCAATCATTATCTACAAAAAGTGTGTCGCGATAGTGCTCTTTTAGGCTGTTGAAAGTCACCTTTATCTCTGCCCTTCCATCCAAGAGGGGTAGGCCGTTAGCGTCTTTTCCTTCTAGGATTAATGTTGGTTTTTCTCCAATGTAATAAGTGTTTTTTTGTTGTGAAGCCGTATAAGTTGTATTTCCTAATTGATAATCTTCCACTTTAAAATGATCATACTTTAATAACTTTCCTTTTTTGGTGGTATACTGAACTTTGTATGAACGATCGATATCAAAAGTGTCTGGTATAGGAAAATCATAAACAAAAGCTCCTTCTGTAACAGGAGAAAGTAGTTTTGAAAACGCTAGTTTATTGCCGTCTTGAGTATCGTAAACCTTAAACTTCACTTTCCTTTTCCATGGCTTTCCATTCTCTTTCACTAAAAAGGCCTTTGTTTTTACAGTGTCATCCAAATGATATTTAGGCTGATTAAAAGCGATGTATCCAGGTAATATTCTAGTTGTAGAAAACACCTTGTTTTTGTATTTATTTTTAGTGTTCTTATAAATGTCTTTTGGCGCCTTATATCCGTCAATATTGATGTAGGTATATTGATCCTCAAATGCAATTTTTGCCCATCCGTTACCTTTTAAATCCGGCACTGGATAACAATTACAATCATCTCTATAATTGTATCGTTCTCCTTTGATAGTGAAAACAGCCTCTTTTAGAATGTTTCCTTTGTAATCTGAAATATAAATCCATGCCTCCCCATTATATCCATATGTTCTAATCTGAAAATATTCTGATTCATATGTTTCATAATTGACATTCGTACCAACTGCTTTAACTATTAAATAGTGACCCTTTGGTAGTTTGGTTTTATCAAAAATACTATCCGCATATTGAACACTGTGAAGATTTGTAAATAAGTCTACTGTATCGGTCACCCTCTTTTGAGCATACAAAACTCTAGCCTGTGTGCTGTCGAGTTGATAAATCTTATAGGTAAGCCCATACAGTTTATTGTCAGTAATGTTCTGAGCGGATAACGAACTTATAATAAACAAAGAAATAATGAGGGTAAGAATACTTTTCATAGGGCTAATATATCTAATTTGAACTTTCTAGAAGTAATTAATAGTTTAACCCTTGATACAATTACAAGTAAATAGGGTTCAATTTGATATAGTAGAGATGCGAAAAAAAAACATTTCCATAATTAAGGCATCAAACGTTTAAGTAATGGAAGTGTTTCAAGCGGAATGCTCACCTTATTCTCTTTGCTATAATCATACACCACTATTACATCCTCCGCTTTTGCAGCAACCTCATTCTTGTCATTCGTAATTACATGCTGAATGACGAAACTAGTATTTTTAATTTCTTTGATGTATGTGTGCACGGTGATGGTTCCTGGATAAAATAATGGCTTGATAAATTTGCACTGAGTATTACCTAATGTGGGCCCGATGTTTTCATTTCGGTGCATTTCCACCAGTCCTACTTTTTCCAACAATTGTAATCTTGCTGCTTGAGTGTACTTAAAATAAGCCACATTATTAATATGAAGAAAGGTGTCCTGTTCGCTCCAGTCTAAGCGCAGATTCAGTTGCATTGCGTTGACTGGAACATCTGTAATATTTTGCATTTAGCTAAGTTAACCAAATAGATGCTTTAATACTTCTTCGATTTTAGAAACAGCAACCAATTTTATTTTAAACTGATCTTGCGTAATTCCTTTGCTGTGTTTTGAAATAAAAATTCTTTTATAACCTAGCTTTTCTGCTTCGCTAATTCGTTGCTCTACCCTAGGCACGGGCCTAATTTCTCCAGATAGTCCTACCTCAGCCGAAAAGCAGGTTTTGGCCTCTATTGCAATGTCTACATTTGAAGAAAGAATAGCACAAACCACCGCCAAGTCAATGCTAGGGTCGTCTACTTTAATTCCTCCTGCTAGGTTGATGAATACGTCTTTCTGGCCAATTCTAAATCCACACTTTTTTTCTAAAACAGCCAATAGCATATGGAGTCTTTTTAAGTCAAACCCGGTTGATGATCTTTGAGGAGTACCGTATGCAGCAGTTGATGCTAAAGCTTGAACTTCAATCAACATTGGTCTATTTCCTTCCATGGTAGAGGCAATAGCTACTCCACTTAATTGAGAATCAAAATTACTAATTAGGATTTCGCTTGGGTTTTCTACCTGACGCATCCCAGCAGATGACATTTCATAAATCCCTAATTCATTAGTGCTGCCAAATCTGTTTTTAACACTTCGTAGTAATCTATAAACATGATTACGATCTCCTTCAAACTGAAGAACTGTATCTACCATGTGTTCTAAAACTTTTGGTCCTGCTATGGCTCCGTCTTTGGTGATATGCCCAATTAGAATGACTGGAATACCTGTAGTTTTAGCATATCTCAACAACTCTGCTGTACATTCCCTGATTTGTGATATACTTCCTGGGGAAGACTCAATGGTGGCGGTATGAACTGTTTGAACAGAATCTACAATAATTACATGTGGTTGCAACTCCTTGCTATGATGCAAAATATTTTGAATGTTTGTCTCCGTGAGTAAATAACAATCATTGGTCTCGGAACCTATTCTTTCTGCTCTCAACTTAATTTGCTCTTCACTTTCCTCTCCTGAGATATATAATGTCTTTAAGCCGCTGTTAAGCGCAATGTCCAATAGTAAGGTTGATTTTCCAATACCTGGTTCACCTCCAATTAATGTAATCGATCCAACGACTAAACCACCTCCAAGCACCCGATTAAATTCATTATCCGAAAGCATAAACCTTTTCTTTTCCAGTGATACAACCTCATCGATACGATGCGGTGTAGACCTTTTAGGTGCATCACTGAAAAGTTTATCCGAAGCAGATTGCTTCTGAACAACCTCTTCCACCATGGAATTCCATTCATTGCAAGAGGGGCATTTGCCAAGCCATTTAGGAGATTCATGTCCGCAACCTTGACAGAAATATGCTGATTTTATTTTAGCCATGACTCAAAGGTAATTTCAATACTCCGTAAATCTTTTACGTTTTTGATAAAATTTGAAACAAAAAAAGCGATGACAATGCCATCGCTTTTATATATTGTTGCTTAACTTGAAGGGCTTATTCTCTCATTAATTGCACGTATCCTGTTTTTAACTTGTCTTCGTCAGTGCAAATGTCTCTATAAATAACCTCATAGTAATAAGTCCCTGCGTGAGACTCTCCTCCTAGTCGACTACTTCCATCCCAAAAGTCTCCATTAGATTCGGACACAAATACTTTTTTACCCCATCTGTTGTAGATTGTCATGCTAAATTCTGCACTTGGATCGATGCTCATTATTTTCAAAATATCGTTTTGACCATCTCCATTCGGTGTAAAAACATTTGGCACATCAGCAATACTAACAACTTCCCCAGCAAACGTTACCGTTTCGGAAATTGTTTCTACATTATTACATAAGTTATCATAAGCAGTCATTGATATGGTGTATTCTCCTGGCACAGTATAAGCATAAACCACCGCGTTTGTATAAAAGATATCTCCATTACCCATATTCCAAACTATGGAATCAGCACCCGAACCTGTAAACGCAAGATCCACAATTAAGCTGTCGTTTCCACAAGGCGGTGGAGGAACGAAACCTAATGTTGCAGAAAAAGTTTCCGCTTGCGCCAGAGTAACATCAAAGTACACGGTATCTGCAATATTACACGTAGAAGAATCGATCGCTACGTACATCACTTGATAATCTCCTGTTGACCCATAAGTGTACGTTGGATTCGTTTGATTAGATGTCCCTACTCCATCTCCAAAATCCCAATAACTGTTTGGTGGAGGAGTGTTTCCTGCAGAAAAATCAACATCTAAAGGAGACGTACATAAAAATATATCTTCCGGAACATCAGCAGTGGCCGCGGTGTAAGAAGTGTTAAAATCAACTACATCTGTAAATGTAGCAAAAGTATTACATTGAAAATCCCATGCAGACATTGTAATTGTATAAGTTCCTTGAGACGTATAATAATAATCAACATTATTAACATCTGAGAATACTGTTCCGTTACCCATGTCCCAAGATAAGGAATCTGCACCAGTACCAGTAAATGCCAGATTTACTTCCACACTATCTGGTGAAGTACATGGTTCAACAACAGGTAGGTTAAAGGATGCCGACAATTCTTCTGCCTGCAGTATATCCACATTAAAATAAACTGTATCGGCAATATTACAAGTAGTTGAGTCAATCGCCACATACATAATGTCATAATTCCCGGAGGTTATAAATGTATATGAAGGATTTGCTTGAGTTGATGTTCCTGTTCCATCACCAAAATCCCAGTAGTGATCCGGAGTTGTTGAGGTAGCGGTAAAATCCAAATCGTATGGCGGTGGCCCACAAAAACTTGTATCTGGTGGTGCTACTGCATTAGCAGTTGAGAATGTAGTTGTGTAATCAAACGTTTCCGTAAATGACTGTTGGTTATTACAAGTATTATCAAATGCCGTCATTGTTATTGTATATACGCCTTGATTGGTGTAATAATAATCAACTGACAAGGAGTCTGAGAAAATCGTTCCATTTCCCATATCCCAAACTATAGAATCTGCACCAGTACCCGTAAAGGCTAAACTAACCAACAAACTATCCATGCCATCGCAAGGATCAATAGGAGGAATATTAAACTGTGCATTGAATTGCTCCGGATAAATCAAATTCACGTCAAAATATACAGTATCTGCTGAATAACAACTTCCGGTTGTTGAGGATGCTATATACATCACCTGATAGTATCCAGTATCCAAGTATGTGTATGATGGATCTGGGAGTGTGGAGGTGCCTATCCCATCCCCAAAGTCCCAGTAATTATCAGGGGCGGGGTCTGTACCTGCACTAAAATCCATTGTTAAATCCGTAGTACATAAAGTTACATCACCCGGAGCGGTTGCATTAGCCGCTGAAACTCCATTCGAAGAAAAACTACCTGCTTCCAAAAACACTCCGGAATCATAAAGTCCATCTCCAATATCCGCAATAGCTAATTTGATGTGATACGTATCTCCACAAACAACAGGTACAGCAACAGGCAGAGGGACTGTTCTTCCATCGTACTCATAAGAAGTTCCAGTATTAGGTGTATAATAAATACTGTAAGAAGCCCAGTTAACATCAATAGCACTGCACTCTGAAACAGTACCATTCGCTCCAGCAACACCTGGGTTTATGGTATTAATGGCAACGGGGGTGTTTGTAAAAGCAACAGGGGACAATGAACTTGGTACTCTGGCAACATTAAACCCTGTATAATTTCCTCCACCAGGGTTAGGTCCTGAAAGAAAGAACCCGAATACATCATTAAATTCCGAACAGACATACTCTTCATATTCCTCTGAAGCAAATATGTAATTAAAAGAAATTGAATCTCCTGTTGGAATGAAATCAAACTCAACAATACATTTATGAAATTGAGTTCCCGCCACTAAGGTGCTTAAATCAGCATCATTAGCTGAATTTGAAGGCCCTGTATTTCCAAGTCCTGATCCGCCTCCAACATTTCCTTGACTTGCCATTTGAACATCACCAGTTCCCATAATCATTCCATTGGGTAACCCTACCTGAAGACCAGGGTTGGTAAATTCTCCAACAGACGGCTGAGCAGCTTGCGCGTTCAAAGCGGTTCCATTATAAGTAATATTACTTACGCTTACATTGGCTCCCAAAAGTACATTCTGTACATACCACTCCACCGTATTCGTATTATTAACGGTTACTTGGGCGTTGGAATTTATGTAAATAAATGACACAAAAATTAAACACAAAGATTTAAGGTTCAACATAGTAGAGGATGTATTCATCATTATAATTTTAATCATGTAAACTTAAAAAGTATTTCCATTTGTTTAAAAAAAAATACACAAGCGGAAAACAAAAACTTTACTTGTTTGTTGAGACGCGTTTTAATTCGAATAGGTTGCGCCTTCCTTAAACTAAGTTTTCCCTTATATTTGCACGCATTATTATTTAACCATGAAGAATCCAAAAAGATATACTGTAACTGCTGCCCTTCCCTATGCTAACGGACCTTTACATTTAGGGCATTTAGCCGGTGTTTATATCCCAGCTGATATCTATGCCAGATATTTACGTTCCAATGATAAAGATGTGGCTTTTGTGTGCGGATCAGATGAGCATGGTGCTGCGATTACTATCAGAGCTAAAAAAGATAACACTACGCCACAAGCAATTGTTGATCAGTTTCATGAAATGAATGACCAAGTATTTAGCCAGTTGGGGGTAAGTTTTGATATTTACCATAGAACCTCATCTGATCTTCATAAAGAAACTGCTGCTGGTTATTTCAAACAAATGGAAGAAGAAGGTAAGTTTGTCAAACAAACAAGCGAACAATACTATGATGAAGAGTTTAATCAATTTTTAGCGGATAGATATATCATTGGAGATTGTCCGAAGTGCAAAAATCCTGGGGCTTATGGAGATCAATGCGAAAAATGTGGGAGTGATTTAAGTCCTACTGAATTAATAAACCCCACCTCTACTTTGAGCGGAAATAAACCCGTGCTGAAGGAAACATCTCATTGGTACTTACCTATGGATGAGCATGAAGAGTGGGTAAAAGCGTGGATAAAAGACGGTGTTTTAGATGGGAAGCAGCACCATTACCCTAAAGAATGGAGAAACCAAGTGATTGGTCAATGTTTAAGTTGGATTGAAGGAGGTTTAAGGCCAAGAGCAATGACAAGAGACTTAGACTGGGGTGTTCCTGTTCCATCTGAAGGAGGTGAAGGAAAAGTACTGTACGTTTGGTTTGACGCACCAATTGGATACATTTCTGCTACAAAACAATGGGCAAAAGACAATAATAAAAATTGGGAAGACTTTTGGAAAAATGAAGATACTAAACTTATTCATTTTTTAGCCAAGGACAACATAGTGTTTCATACCATTATATTTCCAATCATGTTGAAGATGTTTGGAAACCATATTCTGCCCTATAATGTGCCTGCTAATGAATTTCTTAACTTGGAGGGTCAGAAATTAAGCACTTCGAGAAATTGGGCGGTATGGGGCCATGAGTATTTAGAGGACTTTAAAGGACAAGAAGATGTTTTGAGGTATGTACTTTGTTCAATTGCTCCCGAAAGCAAGGACAGTGATTTTTCTTGGAAAGATTTTCAACAAAGAAACAACAGCGAATTAGCAGATATTTTTGGAAATTTTGTAAACCGAACTTTGGTGTTGACTCATAAATACTATGACGGTAATGTTCCAGCTCAAAACGATTTACAACAAATAGACATAGACGCTTTAGCCGATATGGCTGCTATCCCTCAAAAAGTTGCAGAAGCAATAGAAGCCTTCAAACTTAGAGAGGCGCTTTCTGAAGCAATGAATTTGGCTAGACTAGGTAATAAGTACTTAGCG
>CAJYBK010000004.1 GCA_913064955.1 uncultured Flavobacteriales bacterium | reverse complement strand
TGTAGAGGCAGTTGCAGCTGTTGAAGCGGTACCAGCTAACTTGTTACAATATGGGGCTTGGATTGATACTATTATCAGTTTAATTATCGTTGGATTTGTATTGTTTATGATTGTAAAAGCATACAACAAAACAAAGAAAAAGAAAGAGGAAGCACCAGCTGCTCCACCAGCACCATCTAAAGAAGAAGTTCTTTTAGGAGAGATTAGAGATTTACTTAAGAAGTAATATTTCAATTAGTTTTAATTAGAAATCCTCAATCATTTAGTTGGTTGGGGATTTTTTTATTGAAAACTCGTGATAGATATTTTCCCATATAGGGTATCCCTAAAAAAACAAATGACAATCTTTCAAGCATCAAGCATCAAGCATCAAGCATCAAGCATCAAGCATCAAGCATCAAGCATCTACTTCAATTTAATCTTATCACCAATATGAAGAATGTCGGTTTTCTTAATGCCATTTAATTTGCAAAGTTTGTCTACCGTAGTACCATATTTCAATGCGATATAATACAGTGAATCACCTGAAGTTACTTTGTGAACTGAAGCGTTTTTGTCCGTTGAGGAACTCTTGCTAGAAGAACTTGAAGAATAGCTTTTACTTGATTTACTATAACTAAACATTTGACCGTTTATCAAGAGGTTATTCTTTTTAAGTTCGTTTTTTTCGAAATCAATAATTGTTTCTGGGTCAAGCGCATTACCATATAATCTTACTTCAAAATGCAAATGATCTCCATAAGACTTTCCAGTATTTCCTCCTAAACCAATCGGATCTCCAGCTTTTACTTCTTGATTAGGCGAGACAAGTAATTTAGATAAGTGAGCATAATAGGTTTCTAAACCGTTGTAATGTCTAATGATAATCAAATTACCAAACCCTCCATCGTTGAATTGAGCATACCTTACAATTCCATTAAAAGCGGAAACCAAGGTGTCTCCAGTGTCTAGGTCTACATCAATTCCATAGTGGAATCTTTTACCTCGATACTTGAAGGTCGAAGTGACCATTCCAGGGTGCGGCATGCAGAATTCATTATTGTCATCATCTACAATACAAAGCCATACAGTGTCTTCTAATTTAGATAGATCATTATCATAAGTATAGGGAACGTTATTAACCCAGTCTTCTTTCCATCCGAGTTCAGTGGCTAAAGCACTTAAATAGGGGTTGGTAACTCCGTCAAAATTCAACATTTTGATATATTCCCAACTTTTGTCTGCGAATATGACGATTGAATCGTTTCCTGCCATAAGAGTGTCTAATATTCTCTTGTTTCCCTTTTCTTGTGCGTTTGCAACCAAAGTTAATGATAGAATAGTCCAGGTAATAAATGATCTTAGCATAATGAAATTTACAGAGGCAAATATAGTGAATTACCTATTTGAACGTAGGGATAATACCATAAATACCAAACCCGATGGAGAAGTATTGGTAATTTCCATTACTAGCATCTGGAGTCATACCAGGGAAATTGGGCTGCCCAATGTTATCTGGTGTAAAATTAGTCGTAATGATATTGTAGTTCAAAGTTAATCCAACTGCGGTGAGGTCAGAACTTTTGTAGTAAAAGCCAAATTTAGGTTCTATTGCAAGTGCTTTTTGCTTATAAGTTGAGGTTAATGTGTTAGCATTGGAGTTTACAAACGAGTAGCCTCCTTTTAGTTCAGACTCTAGGAATACTTTGTCAGAGAATTCATGTCTATAACCAATGCTGCCAAATGGCTGCAATATTTCAAGTTTACCGGTAACTACAGTTCCTGAAAAAAGTGTGGACTCAAGATTCCAATAACTATATTTCATTCCTCCATTAATAAAAAGTCCTATTTCTTTGAATTGATATTGGTAACAAAAGTCAATATCTGCTAAACCACTCATTACGCCTTTGAAACTTCTATTGGCAGTTGCAGTAGGTAATTTAAAATCAATTTTAAAAATATGTGGAGTTGGTTCACCTTCTTTCTGCGCCTTAATTGTACCGAAGGAAAGTAAAATGATGCTTAGGAATAGTATGGCAAGTCTAGTTGTCAATTATAAATTTTTTACTGATTTTCTGAACATCTGAGAGGTATTGATAGTAGTATATGTTGTTTTTATACTTAGTACTGTCAAATATAAACGGATGAATACCCTCTTTTAGTGTTCCCTTGAACAGATTTTCAACTAATTGATCATTTCTATCTAAAATATTAAACTCTACGTTAGTTTCTTCCTTTAATTCAAATCCAAACTGAACAGTTCCCTTTGCAAAAGGTGGTTTCAGTTCAAATACGTCCGCATATTTTACTGTTATTTTTTTTCTTTTACCTCTGCCATAGATGGCGATTAACTTTCGATATCCAACGTAAAGTAGGTAAAGAGCAACAAAAGCACTAACCCCAACAATTACATTGGCCGCTATCCTTCCCCATGTACCACTATACCATAATTCTCTAAGCATTTTTTTCTTCCTTTAATTTCGTAAAATTCGCATATTTCCTCGACATACAGCTGTCTTTAAGTAAAGAAGGGAAATTGATGATGTTATCTGTTGCAATTTGCCCTGATTCCGTTGATTTTAATTCATTTATCACCTCACCAGAATTTACAAAGTCAGAAATTTTAACATCCATAAGCGAGTTGATTTTGATAGAAAGTGTTGCGTCATTAATTTGCAACAGTTTTTGATGTTCTAAATTAGCTAATTGATGACAAAAGTAACTTACTTCGTAAGGGTCATTTAGTTGCATGAAGGATAGTTTGAATTGACTCATTAAAGATTCGTAATTGCGATAGAATGTTAAAAGTGCTTCGATCGAAATGTTCTCTATATGCAACGTTTTTAACTCCACATTTTCTCTAATTGTATCGCTTTTTCCAATCAGGAATTTATAACCTTCGTTGAGTATGGCAATCTTTTTCGCTCTAGTTCTGAAAACTTGAGGAGTAATAGCAGATTTGAGCAAGAACTGTTTGTGTTCGAAAATTTGATGAATCACAATTTCTTCAAAATCAGCCTCTTCAGCACCTATTAATATCAACGCTTCTTGTCTTGTCACATTACAAAGATGAATAAAAGTATTTGTAAAGTTTGCTATCTTAGCAAGAATTAATGATAATTATGAAAAGATTACTTCTCCTTGCAATTGCACCTGTACTGGTGTTTAACTCTTGTAAAAAAGGTTGTACAGATCCTTTGGCAATGAATTATGATGTCAATGCGAAAAAAGAAAATAACTCTTGTACTTATCCAGTGGTTGAGCAGGATGAGCCTTTGTTAATCATTAAATTAAAATTCGACTCTACGCAAACAAGATTAGATAATTTTGGTCAGCCGGCAACAATGCCTGCTGGAAACTCCGCACAGTCTCCAGTTTTTCATGGTATGAGCGCACATTATATTGAATTGGCGCAGAGCTCTATAACACAATTGGGTAATGGAGAAATCATATTTACAGGCGAAGAAACAAATGTTGGAGGTTCAAATGCAGTTGATTTCAGTCAAGCAATTGTAAAAGGAAATGAAGAAGTGTTTTTAGAATTGCCTTTATCTTCCATTTCGCCAGATACTTATAATTGGTTGAGAGTGTCTTTGACCTATCAAAATTATGACATTAAGTTTAAAGCGAATGGTTTTGACTTAACCGGGAGGCTTGCGTCTTTTGTTGGGTTTAATACTTACATTTCTGATTACACCATCAATAGTCAATCTGTTGCAGTCAACGCTAATAAACTTCAAGGGTATTGGGGATTTGAAACATTAGGTAATGTTACGGAAGGTCAAGCACCTGCAACAACGGTTCCGAACCCATTGTCTGCCACTTCTCCTGTTCCGGCAGGTTCATGTGTTGTAACTGGAGAATTTGATGCACCATTTACTATAACAGGTAATGAAACGGAAAGCATCACAATGACACTGTCATTGTCTACAAATAATAGTTTTGAGTGGTCTGATGATAATCAAAATGGAATTTACGAGCCGTTGGATGGAGATACCGTAGTTGATATGGGCTTAAGAGGTTTAGAGATGATAATTAGTCAATAATTATTGCTTGCTTCCAATTATGATAAGTCGATCAGACTGTTTGTTATCAAATGGACTAAGTAGATAGTCTCCAAAGGTTTCCTCAATCTTTAAATCTGTTTGTGAAATGAGTTTCTCAAAATCATTTTTGGTCAATGCCTGCACTCTTTCCTCAAATTTGAATGATTCATTCTTATCATTAAATTCAATAGACTTAATGATTTGATCGTTTTCAATTTTCTTAGAAATATGAAAGTCAATTCCTTCTTTTCTAAGGGTTTCTTGAGGATTTATATTGGCTATTACTTTATCACAGTTCATGAAGTCTATCACAAATTTTCCGCCCGGTTTGAGCATGATACTAATGGCATTTAAGACCTTTAGATTTTCTTTTGTGGAGTTGAAATATCCAAAACTGGTAAATAGATTGTAAACCGCATCGAATTTCTCGTTTAATGGTTCTCTCATATCTGCCACACTAAATTCCAAATTTTCATTGCAATTTTTACTTGCTCCTTGAATACTGTTTGCGGATAAGTCAACACCTTTTACTTTATACCCTAATTGATTAAGTTGAAGCGCATGTCGACCTTTACCACAAGCTAAGTCCAAAATGTAAGAGTTTGGAGAAAGGTTCATGTGCTTGGAAAGCACCTTGATAAAAGCTTCCGCTTCATCAAAATTTCTGTCGTTGTATAGCTTGTGGTAATAAGCAGTGTCAAACCACTCTTCAAACCATTCTTTTTCCTCTTCCATATGACAAAAGTAGCTGCATAAGAATACTTTTCGAAATTTAATGAATGTATTTTTTGTAAATTTGTATACATGATAAGATTATCTTTCATATTTATTACTCTTCTTTTGGTTTTTAGCAGTTGTGTAAAGTCTAAGGAGAAGAATGTCCAAGCATCAAAAGACTTTGCTTTGGTGCAAACTAACATTTCCTATATTGCTCCTTTGGTTATTCATACGATACAGTCTCAGGCTTATTTTATAGAGAGAATGAGGTCAAATATGGATACTTTGAATGCCACAGGAGTTTATAATTATATTTCAGGTGACACAGTTGACATAGCCAATGAAAATGTAATCTTTGAGATACTTTACACGCAAAGTATTGATATTGATGAGGCTTTTAAAAATGGATCCCTAATTGTAGAGTTTGATAATTATTTTGATATCGATAGCGCAGAGTGTAGTATCAGTATGACAGATTTTTCTATTAATAATCATATTGTTTCTGGTACTATGACGGTTAAAAGAATTGGTAGTAATCAGTTTGAAATCAAAACAAATAATTTTAAAGTGTTTATTGGCACCCGTCAAATTTCATATCAAGGTGTCTTAACTTGTAATATGGGGACAGGCAGTGCCTCTAGTTTACTTTACGACAATCAATTGGAAGTAGATGAGACGGGAATGTTGGTGGATCGATTTGGAGCGTTAGTACAAACAATTGGCACACAATTGAAAAGAAATTTTTCTTGCAACTGGTATGCCACAGGTATCACGGAAATTGAAGACGCTGAAGGTAATTCTCAAATTTTAGATTTTGGCAATGGAACTTGTGACAATTTAGGACTTATCTCCTCAGGAGATACTGAAATTAACTTTGCATTCGAACACTAAGAAACTTTATTTTCCAAAGCCAAATTTACATCCTAGCACCCAATAAAACTCTCCGAAAAGAAAGCTTTGTTTAGCGTAGTCTTTGTTGAACCCACTCGTGGTAATCCGTGGCATTGTTATTCCTCCTACTTTACCTGCTGCTTGGATAAATACAATGTTCCAAA
Organism: uncultured Flavobacteriales bacterium; assembly: GCA_913064955.1. Lineage (GTDB taxonomy): Bacteria > Bacteroidota > Bacteroidia > Flavobacteriales_D > Parvicellaceae > Parvicella. The sequence continues at coordinate 31,264 of CAJYBK010000004.1, read as the reverse complement.
GATTAACTCTAAGTTGACTTTTTAATGAAACTCCCATTCCAGCAAGGTTAAATATATTGGCGTTTTTTATGCCGAAAATAGTAACGTCTGTTCTTGGATATAGGAAGCCAGCGCCTCCTCCAGCAATATGCTCAAAACTGAAATTCGTGTTTTTAGATTGCCACAAAGTAGAAGTGTATTCCGCATCTATAGTAATAAAATTTAAGCCATCTGTGTGTTCAAAGTGGAGAAAATCTCTGTCATCCAATACCAGTGGAGTGTTGTCATAAGTGCCTGCATATAATTTTGAAGCAGAAGAGTCAATGGTACCACTAATGGTGGTGTTTTGATAGGCGTCTACTACATATTTCATGTGGTCATATCCTCCACTTATCCACCATTTTTCATTCAATTGATATCCGGCTCTGATGTTGAATTGAGGGATGCTTAACTTTGCTGGATTGAGATAAACTTTAGTCTCAAAAGGGGAGGGCCTGTCATGCGCAACCACATTATGAAGTGTATAGTTGTAGTTATCTGCTTTCATCGTGATGTCACTTTTCGTATACGCACTTCGGTTATATCCCCAGAACAAATAGAAATTATGTTTCTTAACTTTAGAAGTATCTTTTTGCTGAGTTAAGCCTGAAAATGCAAGCGTCAAAAGAATTGTGGTAAGAAATATCTTGAAAGTATTAACTGACATTTATTGCGACTTTTAATTCTACAAAGTAAATAATTCTAGATTTAATAAATTGATATCAATAAATGTTTCTCTGGTGTATTATTTTTATTAGTGCTAATTAATTACATTTGCGACCTTAAACATGAACCAAACAAGCACATGAAATCAGTAGATATTCGTAAAACTTTTTTAGATTTTTTTGAATCAAAAGGACATAAAATTGTTTCTTCCGCGCCAATGGTGGTGAAGGATGATCCAACTTTGATGTTTAATAATGCCGGGATGAATCAATTTAAGGATTTGTTTTTGGGTAATTCTGAAATAAAAGATTCGAGAGTAGCGAATTCTCAAAAATGTCTTAGAGTATCCGGAAAGCATAATGACCTTGAAGAAGTAGGAGTGGATACTTATCATCATACTATGTTTGAGATGTTGGGGAACTGGTCTTTTGGAGATTATTTCAAAAAAGAAGCGATTCAATGGGCCTGGGAACTGTTAACTGAAGTATACAAACTTCCTAAAGACAGACTTTACGTAACTGTCTTTGAAGGAGACGCTTCGGAAGGGCTGGAGTATGATCAAGAAGCTTTTGATTTGTGGAAGCAATATATTGATGAGGATAGAATTTTAATGGGCAACAAGAAGGATAACTTCTGGGAAATGGGAGATGTTGGTCCTTGCGGTCCTTGTTCTGAAATTCACATTGATTTGAGATCGGATGAAGAGAGAGCATTGAAAGACGGAAAGTTAGAAGTCAATGCAGATCATCCGCAAGTTGTAGAAATTTGGAATAATGTATTCATGGAATACAATAGGTTGAAGGATAAGAGTTTGGTTCCTTTAAAAAATAAGCACATTGATACTGGAATGGGGTTTGAAAGGCTTGCTATGGCAATGCAGGGAAAAACATCCAATTATGATACGGATATATTCACTCCTTTAATCAGTAAAATTGAAGACTTATCTGGGTTAGGTTATAAACCTGTTGATGAGAATAAGCACAAACAAGCACTTGAAGTTAATATCGCAATGCGTGTTATAGCAGATCACGTTAGAGCCATTTCTTTTTCTATTGCAGATGGTCAATTGCCAAGTAACACAGGAGCAGGGTATGTGATTCGAAGAATATTAAGAAGAGCAGTGAGGTATGGTTACCAGACACTCAACTTGAAAGAACCGTTTTTGTGTCGCTTGGTGCCTACATTGGCGAACCAAATGGGAGAAGCTTTTCCGGAATTAGTTAGTCAAAAAACATTAATTGAAAAAGTAATTAGAGAAGAGGAGAACTCATTTTTTAGAACGCTAGAAACAGGCTTAAAGAGAATAGATCAAATTTGTATTAATTTAAATGCGGAGGGTAAAAATGTAGTGCCAGGAGAAGCGGTATTTGAATTGTATGACACTTTTGGATTTCCTATAGATTTAACTGATTTAATTGCTCGTGGATACGAAATGAGTATCGATCAGAAAGGTTTTGATAAAGCACTTGAGGAGCAGAAAAATAGGTCTCGTAAGGCGGCCGAAACAGATACATCTGATTGGATTGTTGTCAAAGAGGACGATGTAGAAGAATTTATTGGGTATGATTACACGGAGGGAACTGTTCACATTACGAGGTACAGAAAAGTCGTTGTCAAAGATAAAGAAGTTTATCAATTGGTTTTTAATTACACTCCTTTCTATCCAGAAGGTGGAGGTCAAATTGGAGATCAAGGATATATAGAAGGCGCTGGCGAAAAATTTTACATAGTAGATACTAAAAAAGAGAACAACTTGATTCTTCATTATGTGGCAACACTGCCTGAGGATTTATCTCAAGGATTTCATGCAGTGGTGAATGAAGGCAAAAGAAATGCTACGGCAAATAACCACAGTGCAACTCACTTGGTTCACGCTGCTTTAAAGGCTGTATTGGGAGATCATGTAGAGCAGAAGGGTTCATTGGTAACAGATAAGTCATTGAGATTTGATTTCTCTCATTTTAGTAAGGTGACGGATGAGGAGTTAAAAGAAGTAGAACAATTGGTGAATACCGAAATTAGAAGTAATCATCTTTTGGAAGAATTCAGAAACATGCCACTTGAAAAAGCAAAGGAAGCAGGTGCAATGATGCTTTTCGGTGAAAAGTATGGTGACGTAGTTAGAATGATTCAGTTTGGAGATTCTAAAGAGTTATGTGGTGGAATTCATGTAAAAAGTACTTCTCAAATAGGAAACTTCAAGATTATAAGTGAAGGTTCTGTTGCGGCTGGAATAAGAAGGATTGAGGCTATTACTTCAGCAGCGGCAGATGATTATATCAATGGTCAATTATCGTTATTGGATGAAGTCAGTGTATTATTGAAGAATCCAAAAAGTATTCAGAAAGCTATCGAAGATTTGATTGCGCAAAATGCGGGAATGCAGAAAGAAATAGAAGCATCAAAAAAAGAAAAAGCACTTGGACTCAAGGATGACCTGTTAAAGGCAGTAGAGGTAATAAATGGTGTTAACTTTATTAGCACTAAAGTGGCATTGGACGCGGGTAGTGTAAAAGATATTGCGTATCAAATCAAAGGACAATTGGAAAGCTTCTTCCTGATTATTGGAAGTTATGATGGACCAAAAGCGCTACTGACTATTATGATTTCTGATGATTTAGTGGCAAGCAAAGGATTGCATGCTGGGAATATTATCCGTGAATTGGCTAAGGAGATTGGCGGAGGAGGCGGAGGTCAGCCATTCTTTGCTACTGCAGGAGGTAAAAATGCTGATGGTATCGAAAGTGCTATTGAAAAAGCAAAGACTATTTTAAATCAATAAATTCTAAATTTTTGCGTTTCTATTCTGATTAATAATTTATCATGAAAAAACTTTCCATTATTATTCCTGTCTACAATGAAGAAACAACCATTTATGATGTGTTGGTGAAAGTGAATAATGTAAAGCTGACAGATGGAATTGAGAAGGAAATCATAGTTGTAAATGACACTTCTTCAGATGATAGCGGGAAAGAAGTGGAAAGATATCTCTCAGAAACAAAAAATCCAATTGTAAAATATGTTTCACATCCTGTCAATACGGGTAAAGGAGGAGCACTGCACACTGGAATAAAATCTGCAACAGGAGACTATACAATTATTCAAGATGCAGATTTGGAGTTGGATCCTAATGAGTTTAATATAATCATTCAACCTGTTTTAGATGGTAAGGCTGATATTGTTTACGGTTCTCGTTTTTTGAACAAAAAGAAAGAAGGTGCTGCTATGAGTAAAATGGCCAACGGATTCCTTACTTGGTTAAGTAATTTTGTTTTTAGAACAAAAATTACCGACATGGAAACATGTTATAAATTGGTGCCAACACCTATTTTTCAGTCACTTAAATTGGTGGAGCAACGGTTTGGTTTTGAGCCAGAAATTACAGCCAAATTAGCGAAGCTTAAAAACTTGAAATGGGCTGAAGTTCCTATTACCTATATCCCTAGAACAAGTGAAGAAGGGAAGAAAATTGGATGGAAAGATGGTGTAAGGGCAATTATTTGTATTTTGAAATATGGTTGGTTTACCAATAAGAAAGGTTCAGTAAAGTAAATTTCACTAATTTTCGGGTATGACTAAAAATGTTTTTATTTTCGTTGCATTACTTGCGCTTTTTAATTCGTGCCATATTGGACGTTTTTTTGTGTATAATTTTGCCAATCTTCGTGATTATAAAAAGTTCCAAGAAAGAGAAATTAAGGCAAGTGATTCTCCTTTTGCGTTTGAAAAAGTTATCACGGATGATTTTATGTTTTCTAATGCAACAAGTTCTTTGTATTCCAATCATGAAGAGTTAAATCAGTTCCACAAAGACAACAAGACGGTTGCGTTTATGGTGATTCAAAACGATACCATCAAATACCAATATTTTGATCCAAAATGGGAGGAAACCGATTGGGTAACTTCTTTCTCAATGTCTAAATCGGTTATTTCGGCCATGGTTGGAATTGCTTTGCATGAAGGGAAGATTAAAAGTTTAGATGAGCCAATAACAAATTATATTAAATCATTTAAAAATGAAGGTTTTGATCAAATAACCATTCAGCATTTATTGGATATGAAAACTGGTATTGATTACAATGAAAGTTATTACAATCCATTTGGAAATGTGGCAGCAGGTTATTACGGTAGAAATTTAGATCGGCACATTAGTAAACTTAAAATCAAAAGTGCTCCAGGCGAAAAATTCGAATACATCAGCATAGCAACTGAGTTGTTAGGAGTGATTTTAGAAGAAGCTACTGGGCAAAATATTAGTTCGTATTGTGAAGAAAAAATTTGGACAAAAATAGGAACAACCCACGATGCCTCGTGGTCAGTAGACAGAATAAAAGGTCGTGAAAAAGCATTTTGCTGTATAAACGGGGTGGCTGAAGATTTTGCAAAGTTTGCAAAACTCTATTTAAACATGGGGAATTTTAAAGGGACACAGGTTGTTCCTGAAGAATGGGTTCGAAAGTCAGTACAGTTGGATCCAGGTGAGCAATATACACAATACCAAAATCAATGGTGGATGATGGAGCGAACGGAGTATGGCTCTCAAGTTTTAAATTATGCCGCTCAAGGACATCTAGGTCAATTGATGTTTGTGAATCCTTCCAAAAATATGATTATCGTAAGATTTGGAAAAGGATGGGGGAATGTGGCTTGGATGAGTTGGTTTAAGAAGATAGGTCAGTCGATCTAGTTGTATAAAACTGCATAAGCATTCAAGGAAGTAGCAATGCAAAGCCAAATAAAATAAGGCAATACTAATAGGCCATAATACCATTTACTTTTAAATCCAGTTATTAAAAAGTAAAGCACTAGTATAGATAAGGAAATGATTACAAATAGTCCAAAGAGTGTCATGTGCCAATTGAAGAAAATGGGATTCCAGATAACATTCAAGAACAAATGGGTAGCGTAAATCAGTAAGAAAAACTGTTTCTCTTTGCTTTTCATTTCATCAATCATTCGCCACATATAGATAGAAAAGAATAACATAATTGAAAACCAGGCAGCGCCAAAAACCCATCCTGGAGGTGTCCATGGTGCTTTATTGAGGTTGTTGTACCATTCCCCAGTTGTTTCTCCATTCATTAAATAGGCTCCCAGACCTAATGACCCAAAATTGAGTATTGTGAAAATGATTAATCTAAGTATATTCATATCATTGCAAACAAGTAGATGTGCAGTTTTGTTTAATTAATTACTTGGTTTTTGTACGCAATTGATTTGCATAGGAGTTAGTAAATTCATATTATTGTAGTATGGCACAAAATAAAAATTCCCTTATCCGTTTCAAGACTATTGATAAATGTTTGCAAAATAAAAACGCAACTTGGAGTCTAGATGATTTAATCAATGAATGCTCTAAGGCGTTAAGCATAGCTGAAGGCAAAGAGGTGATAATTAGCAAGAGATCTATTCAACTGGATATACAGATGATGAGAAGTTCAGAAAATGGTTACAATGCACCAATTGAGGTGTATGAAAGAAAGTATTATCGCTATACGGATGAAAATTTTTCGATTACAAAATTACCCATAACAACTCATGATAAAAAGTTGATTCTTGCATGCCTTGATGTGATAGCTCAATATGAAGGTTTTACCTATTACAGTCAGTTTGAGAATGGGCTGAAGATTCTGCAAGTGGGAATTCAAGAAGAGAAGGCAAATGTGACAGAAAAGGTTGTTTTAGAAGTAGATAAATCTATTAAAAGTAAAGTATTGAAAAAGCCATTACATAAGTCACAGAAAGTTAAGCAAGAAAAGAAAAATGGAAATGTAATTTTACAATTTAAGGTTAAGAATATTTCAAAATTTAAGAAAAAATTGGTGCAATTTGGAAAAGGAGTAAAAGTTGTTTCTACTTAGTGGAAGAATATCCTGAGCGAAATTACTTGTTGTTGTAGTAAGAGTATTTTTCTGTTTTATTTACCTATACAAAAATTCTTAAAAATATGCCCTAATAAATTGTCTTGAGTAATTTCTCCAGTGATACTTCCAAGATGATGAATGACTTGTCTTATGTCCATTGCAACAAAATCCCCTGAAAGTTGATTTTCTAAACCTTGTAATGATTTTTCTAAGTCAATTGATGCATTCCTTAAGGCTTCAAAGTGACGTGCATTGGTAACGACAATGTCGTTGGAACTTACCTTATTTTGGTTGAATAGTCTCACAATTTCTTTTTTAACAAATTCAACACTTTCCGGGTCTTTGGCAGATACAAAATACAAATTAGCGAAATGACTATATTCATGGCCATAAGCACCAAGGCTTTGGGTTGATGTGTCTACTTTGTTAGCCAAAAGCAAGATTTCCGCAGTATTATTTAAGTTTTTCACATATTTAATGGCATCATCCAAATATGTTTGGCTAATTTCTGCAATGTCAAACATGTAAATAACAATTTCTGCTTTTGTAATGACATCTTTGGCTCTTTCGACTCCCATTCCCTCAATTACATCAAGCGTTTCGCGAAGACCTGCTGTATCAATAAATCTGAATTTTGTTCCTGCTAATATTAAAGGCACTTCTATTTTGTCTCTTGTTGTTCCTGCTATATCCGAAACGATTGCTACATCGTCATCACTTAAGGCATTGAGCCATGAAGACTTTCCAGCGTTAGGTTTGCCTACTATTGCTACGTTAACACCTTCCTTGATCGCTGATCCAAATTGAAATGAATCTCTTAATTTATTAACTTTAAGTAAAACACTTTTTACCAGTGCAATCAATTCACCTCTATCCGCAAACTCAATGTCTTCTTCTGCAAAGTCTAATTCTAACTCTACCAAGGCTGCAAATTTGATTAATTCATCTCTTAATGAACCAAGTTCTTTACTAATACCGCCTTTCATTTGCTGCATTGCAAGCCTGTGAGCTCCTTCACTTTCAGAATGAATAAGATCGGCTATGGCTTCAGTTTGGGTAAGATCCATTTTTCCATTGTAAAATGCACGCTTGCTAAATTCTCCAGGCTCAGCCATTCGAGATCCATGAGCCATTAAAAGAGAAAGTAATTCTTGTTGTATGAAGACAGAGCCATGACAAGCAATTTCAACACTTTCTTCTCCTGTGAATGAATGTGGATTTCTGAAAATAGTGACTACGACCTCGTCTAAAGGCTGGTCCTGTTTCATAATGTTTCCAAAGTGAACAGAATAACCTTTGGCTGCTTTAATATCTTTTGTAAAAACTTGATTTACAAGGTTCACACTACCTGCTCCGCTTAACCTAATCAACGCAATGGCACCTACACCTGGTGGTGAGGAAATGGCGCAGATTATATCTTCAGTTTGGTGATTTCTCATTTGTTTTTCAGTCCTCAAAGATACGTATATTAAGAAATGAAATGGATAATGTGCAAGGATTAATAACCTTACTCATCAGAAAAGGTCCAACTAAAAAGATATTGGCACCTATAAATATGTTTTTTTGTTATGAAAAGTCATTTGCAATATTTGAAATAATATTACATTTGTACCCAAGATGAAGATTTCTTCAAAAATATCAAGGACCTATTGCCATTATTGGCATTTTATGTCGATGCTTATTATTAAGTAGTCGTACAACTTTCAATCGTCCTTTTTATAAATTCTTTATCTTTTTATCGTGAAAAATATCTTAACCATTCTTGAACAAATAAACAACATTGTACTCGTTTTAAATGCGGATAGTGAAGTGCTTTACGTGAGCCCATCTGTAAAGAAAATATTAGGTTTTGAAGCAAGAGATTTAATGGGGAATGTCTGGTGGGAGAAGACATTGGTAGATACTGTGGAAAGTGAGTTGAAGTTAAGTGTTGGGAGTAGTATTTTAGCAACAAAATCTCATGGAGGAGTTCAGACAGAGAGAAAAGTAAAAACTTCATACGGATCATACAAATGGTTTTTGTGGAACACAACATTATCCACTGATGGAACTATAATCTCTATTGGAACTGATATTTCAGATAAAAAGAAAATTGAATTTGCTTTAGCGCAAAAAAATATGGCAATAGTTGAAAAGAATGAAGAAATCAGTGACAGTATAAACTATGCCAAAAGGCTTCAGCAAGTAATACTCCCTTCGGAAAGTAAATATTCGAATTACTTTAGTGATGCTTTCATTTTGTACAAACCCAAGGATGTGGTCAGCGGTGATTTTCACTGGTATTACGAAACGGATGAAGTAGTAACTATCGCGTCTGTTGATTGTACTGGTCACGGAGTCCCTGGTGCGCTACTTTCTATCGTTGGGAATTCACTTTTGAGAAATATCATCATAAAAGAAGGTGTTACAAATCCAGGAGAAGTTTTGCAGAGATTGGATTTTGAATTTTTACTATCCATGTCAAAAGATGGCAAACTTGTGGCTAGAGATGGTATGGACTTGGCCTTCATTACTTTGTATAAAAATACAACCGAATTGCATTTTCCGGTTGCTTTCATGCCCTTAATACACATTAGAAATGGTGAACTGAAGGAACACTTTGGTTCTAGATTTCCTAGTGGCTTTTATGAAGATGATAGAAAGAAATTTGATAATAACATTATCCCAATAGAAAAAGGGGATAGGTTTTACATGTTTACAGATGGTTATCCAGATCAGTTTGGTGGGCCGAATAATAAGAAACTAAAAAAAGGGCAATTAAAGGAAATGTTGGTCAATTCATCCGGCACAAATTTGGCTGAACAAAAGGATTTGCTGAAGTATTATTTTCAAACCTGGAGACAATCAGAGCCACAAACGGACGATGTCTTAGTGGTTGGTTTTGAATATTAAATGGTGAATTTTATTAAATAAATTGATTTACTGATTAGATTTGTGTTTGTAAAAATAGATAGATGAAAATAGCAGTTATCGGAGCCACAGGGATGGTAGGAAATGTAATGCTGGAAGTATTACGTGAGAGAAATTTACCAATTACAGAACTTATTTTAGCAGCTTCTGAAAGAAGTAAGGGCAATAAGGTGAAGTGGAATGGTAAAGAAATAACTGTTGTAGGATTGCAAGAAGCTGTTGAGGCCAAGCCACAGATTGCTATATTTTCTGCTGGTGGGAACGTTTCTTTGGAATGGGCTCCTAAATTTGCTGAAGTTGGAACAACCGTTATCGACAATTCTTCGGCATGGAGAATGGATGAATCAAAAAAATTGATTGTTCCAGAAATTAATGCTTCCTCACTTACAAAAGAAGATAAGATAATAGCCAATCCTAACTGTAGTACAATTCAAATGGTACTGGCATTGCTGCCGCTACAAGAGAATTATGGTATCAAAAGATTGGTCATTTCTACCTATCAAAGTGTAACTGGAACTGGAGTTGCTGCGATCAAACAATTGGAGGATGAAAGAGCGGGTGTGGACGGAAAAAAAGTGTATCCATATATCATTGATAAAAACTGCCTACCGCATGGTGGAGATTTTTATGATGACGGATATACAAGTGAAGAGATGAAGTTGGTGCATGAAACCCATAAAATATTGGGTGATAATAAAATCAAAATAACTGCTACAGTGGTGAGAGTCCCTGTTGTTGGAGGTCATTCTGAATCAGTTAATGTTGAGTTGAATAAGGATTTCGATCTGAATACAATCAGACAGCAATTGCAGGCCACACCTGGAGTTGAGGTGCAGGATGATTTTAGAAACAATATTTATCCAATGCCGATCACAGCGCATCAAAAAGATGAAGTTTTTGTAGGTAGATTAAGAAGAGATCGTTCCGTGGATTTTGGTTTAAACATGTGGATTGTTTCGGATAATTTAAGAAAAGGAGCCGCTACTAATGCCGTTCAGATAGCAGAATACTTAATTGAGAATGCATTAGTTTAATTAGTTTCGTAATCTATTTTAAAAATATTATTTTCCGTGTAAAATAAATTGATAACTTTGATTTATCAAATGAAAAGTTATGCCAAGTATAGACGAAGAAATTAAAAGCAAATTCGAATCCGATCATCAGCGAGCGTTAGTTAACGTATTATTTACAGCTAATTGGTTGAAGAATATTCATAGTGATGGATTGAAGAAATACGATATCACCACTCAACAGTATAATATCTTAAGAATATTAAGAGGTGCCAAAGGATGGATGGCTATGAATGATGTAAAAGGTAGGATGATTGAGAAATCTCCAAATACAACAAGATTGGCAGATAAACTATTAAAGTCTGAGTACATCGAAAGGAGAAGATGTGATGAAGATCGAAGAGTTGTATTTGTTCAAATCACTAAAAAAGGTTTAGAGTTTTTGAAGAAGATGGATACAGACAAGTCTTTTGACCTTTCCAAAGAGTTTTCGAAGTATATCACTAAAAAGGAGGCGAAGAAATTGTCAGCCCTGTTAGATCAAATAAGAGGATAGGGCATGGAGTATTTAGATTCAATGGAGTGGAGGTATGCCACTAAAAAGTTTGATAGATTAAAAAAAGTAGATAATGAAGTGCTACAGCGTATTGTAGAGGCGGGAAAATTATCAGCTACCTCATTAGGTTTTCAGCCATTAAAAATACTGAATATAGAAAGTCCTTTTTTAAGGGATAGTATAAAGTCAGCGAGTTTCAATCAAACGCAAGTAACAGATGCCAGTCATTTGTTGATACTATGTGTAGATGCAGATTTTAGTAAAGAAAATGTGGCGCGTTACATCAAAAGAGTAGCTGATACACGGGAACAGTCACCTGAGAAATTATCAGGTTTTGAATCCATGATAAATGGTTGGATTGGTGGTTTGCCAGATGATGAGGAGAGAATCAATTGGGCTGCAAAGCAAGCGTATATTACAATTGGCACCATGATGACAGCCTGTGCATTGGAAAAAGTGGATAGTTGTCCTATGGAAGGCTTTGTGCCGCAACAGGTAGCAGAAATTCTTGATCTGGAAAAATTAAATTTGTTTCCTGTACTAATGCTTCCCGTAGGTTACAGACATGCTGATGACCTTAATCAACACCTTCCAAAAGTTAGAAAAACAATGAACGAATTTCTTATTAATTTTTGAATCAGCGAGTTGTTATAGTTTTGGTGATTCTATTAGTATACCTACTTTCAGAATTATACGTTTTCTTTAATTTGAGGATCATTATTCGCGAATCTAAGCACAGTTTCTTGTACTATGGATTATACACGTTTAGTGTTGTACTAGTTTTGCTAGCCTTGGTTTCGCTAGTTTATAATATGAATAGTATTACAAAGGAATTTATCCCTAGAACGCAGTTGACTAATCTCTTTATTGGATTTACGTTTGCCTTGTTGGTGTCAAAACTGATTTTAGCTTCTATATTTTTACTAATAGATGTTTCAAGATTGTTATTTTGGATAGTCGATAAGGTTGTGAAAATGGCTAGTGACGATGCAGGTGAAATTAGTTTGGAAGGTAGAAGAGGTTTCTTGGTTAAAATAGGACTGGGAATTGCTGCCATACCTTTTGCATCTTTTTTATATGGAATAACGAAAGGGAAATACAACTATAAGGTTAGGAAGATTAGTTTGTCTTTTGACAATCTAGACCCTGCTTTTGATGGGTATAAAATTGTGCAAATAAGCGACATTCATGCAGGTTCTTTTGATAGTCCTGAGCAAGTTCAAAAAGGCATTGATATGCTGAACGAACAAAATCCTGATTTGGTTTTGTTTACAGGTGATTTAGTTAATGATCGTGCTGAGGAAGTGGATGCTTATGTGGATGTTTTTAAAAGTATTAAATCCAAAGATGGCATTTACAGTATTACTGGAAATCACGACTATGGCGATTATCATGCATGGGAAAGTGAAGAGGCAAAAGCAGAGAATTTTCAAAACTTTTTAAAGCGTCATGACACATTAGGGTTTAATATTCTCATGAATGAGAATGTCAAAATCAAAAAAGGGGATGCTTATTTTAATTTGTTAGGAATAGAGAATTGGGGTTTACCTCCTTTTCCACAACATGGGGATTTGAATAAGGCGTTGGAAGGTGTGGATGACCAATTTACCCTGTTGATGTCTCATGATCCAAGTCATTGGGATTCAGAAACAATTCATCATTTTAATAGAGTAGACTTGACACTTTCTGGTCACACACACGGAATGCAGTTTGGTATAGAAATACCGGGGATTAAATGGAGTCCTGTAAAATATAGATATCCACGTTGGGCAGGTTTATATGAAAAAGGCGAACATAAATTGTACGTTAATCGTGGTTTTGGATTTTTAGGTTTACCAGGTCGTGTGGGTATTTGGCCTGAAATCACAGTTATTGAACTTCATTCAAATCAAGTTTAATGAGTACAAAATCCGAGTCACTAGGAACGGAAAAAATTTCCAAATTATTAGCTCAACAAGCTATTCCCGCAGCAATTGGGTTTGCTTTGATGTCTATCAACATGGTGGTAGACACCATTTTTGTAGGTAAATATATAGGAAACCTAGCTATTGGAGCGATTAGCATCGTTACCCCAATTGCCTTCTTGATGTCTTCTTTTGGTATGGCCATCGGTATCGGAGGTTCGTCTATTGTGTCAAGAGCATTTGGTGCAGGTGATAAGGAGAAAGCCCAAGTGGCTTTTAATAATCAGATTTCTTTAGCGGTGCTTATCATCAGTTTTTTTGCAGTTATAAGTTTTGTTTTTATGGAACCTATTTTGGCTGCTTTTGGCACTGAGGGTGACTTGATAGAGCCTACCAACACTTATTATTACATCACTATGATTGGCGTGCCATTTCTTTCATTGGCGATGACAGGTAATAATAACCTTCGAGCAGAGGGAAAGGCTAAGCAAGCCATGATGGTTTTGCTCATACCGTCAGTCTTGAACATGATTTTAGATGCCGTTTTTATCGCTTATTTAGACTGGGGGATGGAAGGAGCAGCATGGGCTACTACTTTTTCATATTTTTCTTCCGGTGCTTACATTGTCTTTTATTTTCTATCCGGGAGAACTGAGTTGAAAATTATTCCAAAGTATTTTAAGTTTCAAAAGAAAATAGTAAATGAGATAGTAGCACTCGGCTCTATCAGTGTATTGAGACAAGGAGGGATTAGTTTGCTAACCATAGTGTTAAATCATTCTTTACTAAAGTACGGTGAAATAAGTGGAATTGGTGGGGAAAACGCTATCTCTGTTTATGGCATTATTAACCGTATTTCTATGATGGCATTTTTTCCTTTGATTGGTATTGCTCAGGGTTTGGTTCCTATTGCTGGGTATAATTATGGGGCAAAGAAATTTGATCGTGTCAAGGAAGTAATTGACTTGTCCAATAAAGTAGGATTTGTAATAGGTATAGGATTATGTTCTGCAATTCTTTTAGGCAGTTATCAAATACCTAAGTTGTTCCTCAGTGAGAAGGATTGGGCTTTGACACCTTCTGCTGCAGATGCTATTTTTTATATTTTTATGGCATCCTTTTTAGTTGTTTTTCAATTGGTAGGAGCTAGCTATTATCAAGCACTAGGCAAAGCTATTCCTGCTCTGTTGTTGACTTTAACGAAACAACTGTTTTTCCTAGTTCCAATTGTCTTAATTCTACCATCGTTTTTTGGTATCAATGGTATATGGTATGCTTTTCCTGTTGCGGATGTTCTCAGTGCCGCTGTTTGTTTTTACTTCTTGAGAATTGGATTGAAAAGGATGATGAATAGAGGAAAGTTGAATGCTCTCTAGTCTGAGTTTTGTTTAGTTGGAATTTCCTCCCTCTTTATCCCCCTCTAAAAGGGGAAATAAATTGTGTTTTCAATTTAGTTTATATTTCTAAGGAAAGATATCTGGTTTAAGCATGGTTTACTAGTGTGCGTAAATCAACTCCCCCTTTGGAGGGGGCTGGGGGGAGGAAACTTTGTAATCTCAAAAATGTTTATTATTTTTAATAATCATTCCCCCGAAATGCAACCAAATAAAAACAACCACTACAATCCTAAATTAAAAGAGTTTGCAGGAGTACTGCGAACAGAAAGTGTATCTAAAGCAGAGAAATTTATTTGGAAAGCAGCTTTGAGCAGAAAACAATTGGGTTATGGTTTTAAAAGACAAAGGCCTATCAATAAGTATATAGTAGATTTCTTTTGCGCTGAATTAAATCTCATTGTAGAAATAGATGGCAATTCACATTACTTTAAGGCAGAAAAAGATGCTATTCGTCAAGAAAAATTAGAGCAACTAGGTTATACTGTTGTAAGGTTTGAAGAGGGAGTAGTGCTGAACCAATTTGATGATGTGTATGAGTCCTTGTGTTATATAGTAGAAAGTTTAAAAGAACAGAAAGGGGATTTAGATAAAATCTAGATTCCTCCCCCTTTATCCTCCTCCGAAGGGGGAATCACATTGTGCTTCTTGTTAAGAATACTAGGTCACCAAAACAACTCCATTTAAAGCAATACATACAAATTGAATTAAAATCAACTCCCCCTTTGGAGGGGGCTGGTGGGAGGAGTTACCAAAGTATTTAAATGGAGAATATATTTAGTAATAAACTAAAAGCCAGAAAGGCGCCCTAACTCCCCCATCCATAATCAAACAAATTCTGAGATCCATTCGGCCCTGACTTCGGCTTGTGTTTGTAATAGGCTTCTCCTGCTGCTTTTTTGCAGTCTATATCCGAGCCTAACATTGCCCACTTGTTAAGTATGCCTTCAAGTATAAATGCTCCTGGGTACAAAAGGTTTGTGGTATGCACCAAAGGGTAACTGTTAGTTTCTAAATAGTTTATTTTGAAATAACCTCTGGATGCGCATGAAATACTCACCGCATCCTTTGGTCTTGTTTGAGAGGTAGCCTTCTCAAATTTGGTATTTTCATCCATCAATCCGTTGTGTCCATTAAAGGCAACTAAATCTGCTCCACCATTAATGCCAATTGTATCATTGCCAATTATTAAGGTATCTGTTTTGTGGTCAGATAAGGAATTGAAATAATCATCTAAACATTCCGGCATCCTGTCGCCTCGGTACGCATCGGCAACCAAGTAAACCTTGGCTCCATTGGGGAAAGATTTACTAAAAGTCACACGTTGTAGAATGTTATCTCCAATGTCGTAACTGAGGCGTTCCATTTTCCAGTCTTTCAATTCTTTAAAATACCTTTTAACACCTTTACTAGTTGCCCAATACAGATTGTGATCAGGGTCCATGCCATTACCTATAGAGGCGGAAGTTGGAACAATTCCTTGATGTTCATTGTCGCAAAGCGGCACTAAAATGTGAGCTACCAAAGGCTGGTTGGTATTTATTTTAGCTTGAAGGTAGTTAATGATTTGAGTTCTGTTTTCTACATGTTGACTAAAACAGAAAACGCTTATTAGTATCGAAAATGGAAAAACAAAGTATTTCATAAAGTAGATTTTAAACATGTAATGCAAGTATTAAAAAAAGGTACAGAATTAATTTCTAAAATTTTGAAACAGATTTTTATGAAATATGATGCCTTAGTTGACCTATTCAAAAAAAACAATGAAAAACATCATATTAATTATCATCCTAGGGCTTGCTAATTTCCTATTTGGACAGAAAACAGTTGACGCAGAATTAAATAATATCACCCTTTATTTGGATGGTGCAAAAGTAGAAAGGAACCTTAATTTAAAACTAAATGCAGGTGAACAAAAAATTGTAATCACCGGCCTATCGGAAAAGTTGGAAGATCAATCGGTAAGGATAAATACAAAGTCAGAGGTAAAAGTTCTGTCTGTCACCACCAGAAAAAATTATCTAACCAAAACAACAAGTGGTCTGATGCTTAAGGAGGTTAAAGATTCAATCAACTTTCTTACATTGGAAAATGATGATTTAATGGATCGATTGGATGCCCTAATGGCGGAGAGAAGTATTTTGGATGTCAATCAGAAATTATCCTTGCAAGATATTTCTTCAGTAGAAAAGTTAAAAGAATTGGCAGATTATTTTGGTAAAAGAACGCTGGAGTTGAATAGAGTTACAACGCAACTGGATAGAAGTTTAAAAAGAAATGAAACTGCAATCAATAAATTTAGAAATCATCTTTCATCTAATCAAAATGTGAAGACAAAATCTTTTAAAGAAATTGTTTTGGTCGTAAAGTCTAAAACAAGTCAAACAGCAGATTTTGATATTGAATACATAGTAAATAGCGCAGGGTGGGTGCCAGCCTATGATATAAGAGTAAGCGATTTGTCTAAGCCTATCATTTTGGAGTATAAATCTCAAGTGTACAATAACACAGGTGTAGATTGGAATAATGTCAACTTCTTTTTATCCACTGCAGACCCAAGAAAGTCTGCCACTAAGCCAACCTTAAAATCGTGGGTAATTAAGAATAATAGTTACGAAAAAGACTATGGTAGTATTGGCGGAGCAAATCACGAAAACAATGGAAAAAGCATTACAAAAGACGGCATTGTTTACGAGGAAATAAATATTCCTGAATTGAGTATGGAGTTTAAGATAGAAGATGATTACTCCATTCCAAGTGATGCAAAACCGTATTTGGTTGAGGTGACGCAATTTGAATTGAACGCAACATACAAACATTTTGCAGTGCCAAAAATTGAGCAGGCTGTATTTCTTTTGGCGAGAATTTCTGGTTGGGAAGACCTAAATTTGATTGAGGGTGATGCAAATATTTATTTTGGAGGAAGTTATGTGGGTGAATCTTACATCAAAACATCTGGAGTGGCTGATACTTTAGATATTTCCTTGGGTAGAGATAATAAAGTTTCAATAGAAAGAACTAAGGTTAGAGATTATACACATAATAAGGTGCTGGGGAGTAATAGGAAAGATATTTTGGAATTTGAAATGGTGGTTAAAAATTTAAGAAACACTCCCATAGAAATTGAAATTCAAGATCAAGTTCCTGTATCTGGAGATGATGATATAGTAATTGATGTCGTAACTGTAGATGGTGCCGTTCATGATCTAAAAAGTGGGATATTAACTTGGTCAATAGTTGCTGAGAGCGGTAAATCAGTTAAGAAAGACCTTTCTTTTTCCATAAAATATCCAAAGCATATGAGTATTTCTAAACAAAAATCAATGAAGGCGGTTAGGGCCAAGTTTTAATTTCACTTAATTCTATTAGAATATCCTTAGCGATGGACGTTGTTTCATCCATTTTAGATTACCTTTGCAAAAGCAAATTTTAATTAGAATGGAATTTAAACTCAACACTATTGAGGAAGCCATTGAGGATATCAAGAATGGCAAAGTAATAATCGTTGTAGATGATGAAGATCGTGAGAACGAAGGAGATTTTCTAACAGCAGCTAGAAATGTAACACCCGAAATGATCAACTTCATGGTGACACATGGAAGAGGATTAGTTTGCGCTCCATTGGTAGAAGATAGATGTGATGAATTAGGTTTAGACTTAATGGTGCAAAATAACAGCGCTGAGTTCGAGACACCTTTTACTGTGTCTGTTGATCTTATTGGAGATGGTTGTACCACTGGAATTTCTGCAAGTGATAGAAGTAAAACAGTAAAAGCATTAGTGGATCCAAACATAGATCCCAAATTATTAGGAAAGCCAGGGCATATCTTCCCTTTGAGAGCAAAGAAAGGTGGTGTCTTGAGAAGGGCAGGTCATACTGAAGCAGCTATTGATTTAGCTAAATTGGCTGGTTTTGAACCTGCCGGTGTCATAGTAGAAATCCTTAATGAGGATGGAACAATGGCTAGATTGCCGGAGTTAATGAAGATTGCGGAGAAGTTTGACATGAAAATCGTTTCGATTGAAGACTTGATAAACTACAGGTTGAAACATGAGTCTTTGATAGAAGAAATTGTAGAAATTAAAATGCCTACAAAGCATGGCGATTTTAAAATGAAGGCTTTCAGACAAACAACCACTGGAGAAGAGCATTTGGCTATATTCAAAGGGGAGTGGAAAGAAGAGGACCCTGTCTTAGTAAGAGTGCATTCATCTTGTTTTACAGGTGATATTCTAGATTCTTTGAGATGTGATTGTGGTCCCCAATTAGGACATGCTTTAGACAAGATAGAAGAGGAAGGTAGAGGAGTTGTATTGTACATGAATCAAGAAGGAAGAGGAATAGGTTTAGTACATAAATTACAAGCGTATAAATTGCAAGAAGAGGGCTATGACACGGTTGAAGCCAACTTAAAACTTGGTTTTCAAGCTGATCAAAGAGATTATGGAATAGGTGCTCAGATCTTACGTAAATTAGGCGTAAGAAAAATGAGATTGATGAGTAACAATCCAAAGAAAAGAACAGGTTTGATGGGCTATGGTTTGGAAATCGTTGAAACAGTGCCAATTGAAGTAGGTTGTAATACACATAATGAAAGTTACTTACAAACCAAAAAAGATAAAATGGGCCACACCTTGAAAATGGATCAAGGTTAATCCTAAAAAAACAAAAAAAGACGTTAAAAAAGGTTAGAAATTAGAGTTTCTAGCCTTTTTGTTTTTTATTTTTTTATTTTCGCATACTTATATAAGAACTGAAAAATGAATTATAGTAAAATTAATAACATTATTGGATGGATAGTCTTCGTGATTGCGTCCTTTGTTTACCTATCTACAATGGAAGAGACCACAAGTTTGTGGGATTGTGGAGAGTATATTACTACAGCTAATAAACTAGAAGTTGGTCACCCTCCTGGAGCGCCATTGTTTATGATGGTTGGTAGATTGTTTTCTGCATTTGCTAGTCCGGAAAATGCGGCTATGATGGTTAATGCTGTTTCGGCATTGTCAAGTTCATTTTGTATCTTGTTTTTGTTCTGGACACTTACCATGTTAGTAAGGAAATTAGCATTGAAAGACGGAGCACTAGATACAGGTAAGAAAATTGCAATTTTCGGTTCAGCAGCAGTTGGGGCTTTGGCATATACTTTTACAGATTCATTTTGGTTTTCGGCAGTAGAAGGTGAAGTTTATGCCATGTCATCGTTTTTTACGGCATTGGTGTTTTGGGCCATTTTTAAATGGGAAATTGAAACAGAAAAACATGAAGAGGCGATCCAAAAAGGACTTCCTACAAGTTTTAACCCTAACAGATGGTTGATTTTTATCGCATATATGGTTGGACTTTCTATTGGAGTTCACCTTTTGAATTTATTGGCTATCCCAGCAATCGGGTTTGTTATTTACTTCCAGAAAACAAAAGTAGTGGAGTTGAAGGGAGTTTTATTAGCAGGCGTTATCTCATTATTGACTTTAGGAGTGGTGCAGTCTGTAGTTATTCCTAAGATTCCTACGTTGGCAGATTTTTTCGAAAGAACTTTCACTAATTCATTTGGCATGTCATTCAATACCGGGTTTATTGTATTTATGTTAGTGGTAATCACTGGATTAGTAATTGGTATAAAGTACACCTCCAAAAAAGGTATGTTTTTGTGGAATAATATCATAGTTTCATTAACGATGTTGCTAATTGGATATTCATCATTCGCAATGATTGTGGTTAGGTCTAACGCTAATACACCTCTAGATGAGAATAATCCTGAAACTTTGTCTTCATTTGTATCCTATTTAAATCGTGATCAATATGGATCTTGGCCAATATTATACGGTCAATATTGGAATTCTCCTGCAATGAATACTGGTTGTAAACCAGAAAATTTAGAAGCACCAAAGGCGATTTACTCCAAAGCATATGTCGCTAAATTGGGTCACTCCTATTTAAGTGGTGTCAACACAGCTGATAAGGAAAAAATTCAAGAAATTGTTTCTCCGTTAGGTATTCCTTTAATCATACAGGTTAAAGATGGTGCTTATAGTATATCAACTCCTCAGTTTAAGAAGTACGTAAAGCATAAAGGGGAGTATGTGAAGCCTAACTTAGGATTAGCAAACGAATTGGATGATCCATTATCTTATGAGGTTTCTTTTATGAATTTGTTTGACTTTGAAGTTTATAAAAAACAAGTTGCTACAGCTAATGAAGATCTAGCAGCAGCTGGTGTTCAGTTTAAATTGAAGTTAGATCAAGAAGCGAAATCTGAGTATGTTAATAATTATGCTGGTAAAGCAGGTGAGCGTAAAACAATGTCGGAATTCAATACCTTCTTACCTAGGATGTATAGAACGGGTGAAGGATCTAAGTATATGGCTTGGATTAATTACAATTCGCATACGCATGACCTTAGTTTACCTGGTGATCAAAGAATTGGAGTGCCTGGAAATACAAAAGCTGAGCAACATTCTTATTTGTTGAGTTTGTATAATGAAACAGGTAATACGGAGTATAAAAATTATGCGGATCAATTAGCCAAAGACGGGATGTACAAGCCTAACTTTTGGAATGAGAATGTGTCTTATATGTTTAAATATCAGATTGGTTGGATGTACTTGAGATATTTTATGTGGAATTTCTCAGGTCGTCAAAATGATCTACAAGGATATGGTCTGAATGGCGGTGGTAAAATGTATTTGGAAGGTAACTGGCTTACAGGTGTGGATTTTATTGATGAGCAACGTTTAGGTTCTCAAGCTAATTTGCCTGCTTTCATTTCTGAAAATAGTGGTTATAATAGGTACTACATGCTGCCACTGATCTTAGGATTGATTGGTTTTATTTTCCATGTTGTGAAAGCGCCAAAAGATATGGTTTCTGTACTATTACTATTCCTTTTAACAGGATTTGCGATTGTAATTTATCTTAATCAAAAACCAATGGAGCCTAGAGAAAGAGATTACGCTTATGCGGCTTCCTTTTATGCTTTTGCAGTCTGGATAGGTATAGGAGTATATGCCTTGTTTGATGCGGCAAGAAACTTCAATTGGAAAAATATTGGAATGATTGCAGCATATTCATTTGGTGCCGGAGTATTCTTATACTTGGCTGAGACTGTTGTTGGAGGTGAATATCCTTCTCATGCATGGAGTTATGGAGTCTTGTACATTTCTGCTGTAGGACTAGGGGTGTATGTGTTGGTTGGATTCCTTGGGGATACACTCAAGAATAACGTTGCTACTTCAAGTTTAGCAACAGTTTTAGGTTTGGTGATTCCAATTGTACTGTGTGTTCAAAACTGGGATGACCATGATAGATCTAATAGGTCAACTGCAAGGGATTTTGCCTACAACTACTTGTTGTCTTGCGATGAGAAAGCGGAAGGCGGTAAAGGAGCTATTATTTTCACAAATGGAGATAATGACACATTCCCTTTATGGTACTTACAGGAAGTTGAAGAAGAAAGAACGGATGTTCGTGTTGCTAATATGAGTTTATTAGGGACTGATTGGCATATTAATCAAATGAAGCGTCAGGCGTATGAGTCTGAACCATTGCCGATAACTATGAATGAGTTCAGTTATAGAAACGGTACTCGTGATTATATTATCCTTCAAGAAAGTGATGCTAAAAAGTATAAAAGTGGAGCGAAATGGGTTCAAATCAATAAAACCTCTCAGGATATTTTAGGAAGCGTCAATAAAATGACAGTGAATGAATTGAAACTGGCTTACGGAGAATTGGTTAGGTTGAAAAAGGCTGCTGAAATTGGGGCGAAATATAAATCTAATGATGTTGCTGCTAAGAGTATGCCTATATCCGTTGTGAATGCAATTGACGGAGCTAAGTTGGATTCTACAGATATGTTAATGGTAGATTCTTTCTACGGTTACATTATGAGTGAGTCAGGAAAATTGAACGCTGCAACTGACGAAGCACAGAAAAAACAATTGGCTGAGAATTTGGCTAAGGTAAAAGAAAGTGCATTTGGACAAATTAGTCAAGAAATTGATGGCAACTTGAGTAAATGGCCTAAGGTTTCCTACTCTTTAAAAGAAGCAATGGCTTTTATGTTGAACGATGCTAACATGGCTTCTGCAGATAAGTTTAATACTTGTCAAGAAGAGGCTTTCTTGGATTTCAAATCAATCTACATTACCGTAGATAAAGAAGCAGCGTTGAAAAATGGTATTATCACGGAAGATCAAATGTCTAAAGTGAAAGATACACTTACATGGGATATCTCTGGAGGTGTGATTTACAAATCTGATTTAGCCGTACTGGACATGTTTAGCAACTATAAATGGGATAGACCAATTTATTTTGCGAGTCAACAAGGTCTGCAAGCTAATAGTAATATTATGAAGTACCTTCAGTCTGAAGGGTTAGCTTTCAAATTCTGTCCAATCGATTTTGGCCCTAAAGGCGGGGTTAATATTGATAAGATGTACAATTTGATGATGGACAAAGAAAATGGCTTTAAATGGGGTAATATGAACGCACCTGGTGTGTTAGTAGATTATTACACATTAAGACAAGTTAGAAATCTGAGAGTTCAAATCATGTTGTTCACTGATAAGTTAATTGAAATGGGTGAAAACCAAAAAGCAATTGATGTGTTAGACAGAACTTTTGAAGTAATGCCAATTGAAGATAGCAAAGTGCCAGAAGATGACATATGTTATTATTTATGTGCTAATTACTTTGACGCAGGTGCAACAGAAAAAGGAAATGCTTTAGCGCAGAAATTAGCGCAAATCAAATTAGATGAAATCAGTTATTATTTGTCTCAGAATGAATATTTCTTTGAGAGCATGGCTTCAGAATTTGGACGTGCGATGAACTTGGTTGAAATGTTGAGGTCTAATACAGATCAAAAAGCAATGATGGAATTTAGTTATTCGTTTAACTCGGTTTACCAAGGGTATGGTAACAAGAAAAATGAGTTATATAATCAAGCAGTGCAAGGAAGTATAACTCCAGATCAATATGATCAAGATGACAAGGCTTTAGATGCAGCATTTGTGTCACAGTTGCAGGATGCGGCTGCCGCTAATGATTTGTACAAAGCAAATGGAGATCAAACTAGTTTTGAAAACATAGGTTTCTTGGAAAATACAAACTATGCTGAAGTTATGGCTAAGGCGAAAGAGAGGTTCTTGGCTACACAAATGAAAAATGTGGATATGTATTTAGATCCGCAGAAGTTTCCAAGAGATTTAGTAATTCTATGGAACTGTAGTTTATTGCTTCAAAAATAAACTGATTGAATTATTTTATTAAAACACCAAAAATACTGCATTCCTTATATGGGGATGCAGTTTGGTTTTTACCCAATTCTGAAAATAAGATTTATCTCACTTTTGATGATGGACCTGTAGAAGGCGTAACTGAAAATTGTTTGGATATTTTAAAGGAGTTTAATATAAAGGCTACTTTTTTCTGTGTAGGGGAGAATGCGAAGAATAGACCTGAGGTTCTAAGTAGAATTGTATCTGAAGGACATCAAATAGGAAACCATTCATATAGTCACCCCAAGGGATGGAATACAGAGAACGAAACTTATTTCGAGGATGTAGAGAAGTGCCAGCAGTTTATCGCTTCTAAATTTTTTAGACCTCCATATGGTAAAGCGAAAAGAAGCCAGTTAAAAGTGCTTAAAAAGCGTTATAAGATAATCATGTGGGATGTCCTAAGCGGGGATTTTGATCCTAAAAATAATGTGGATACTGTAATTCAAAATGTAATTTCTAAAACAGAATCAGGATCTATTATTGTAATGCACGACAATGAGAAGTGTGGAAACAAAATGCTTGCTGCTTTACCTCGAATTATTCAATCTTTATTGGAGAAGGGGTTTCAGTTTGAAATAATAAAGTAATAAAGGTCAGATTATCTTTTCAAAGTTACCGTCCCTGAATGCTCATATTTTTTACCATCTATTCCTTTGGCAGAAATGATGACAACGTAGGTGCCAGTGGTTAGAGACTCTCCAAACTTATCTTTACCATCCCATTCTTGATTAATGTCTGTTGACTGATAAATCATTTCTCCTGATGTGTTGAGAATGGCCAAAGAAAATGAATCTATGTTTTTACCTTCTACTCTGAAAAAATCATTTGTGCCATCTCCATTTGGGGTGAATACATTAGGTATTTTCGTTAAAGCACTATTAGCTAGAACTTCAATAACTCTGAAGTCTTGGACAGTTTTTCCATCTGAATTAGTGATGGTTAGTGTCACGGTATATTTACCTACTTTTTCAAAAGTATGAGAAGTTGCGTTGTCGATACTTACAAATCCGTCTCCAAAGTCCCAGTGCGCATTTCCTTTTTCTGAATGGTGAGCAAAAGACACTTCAAGAGGGGCATATCCACCTACCGGCATTGCCACAATGGATGCTATAATTTCATTATCAATCTCTTCTGTTATAGAAGGTTTAACAGGTTCTTCAGTGTTTGCCAAAGCTTCTGTATTGAGAGTGCTCTCCGCAATAGTAGTTGCACTAGCGGTTGTAGGTTCCGTAATTGGTGCTTTTTTCGGAGTTAAGAAATCATTAACCCATGAACCTTTGTAGGTAGTTTTTTCTGTTTCAGAAACGGTTACTACTTTTTTGGTTTCTTTAATTTTTTCGTCATCAGAAATAATAGGATCTTTTTGTATGTCTTCTTTGTGTACAATTTGGTCTACCATTTCTTTGTCCTCAGTCTCCGCAATAGGAGAAGTGATTTCAGTAGTTACTTCTTCACTAGGTGTCATGTTTTTCGGCTCAGTAGTATTAACTATTTTGGAGTTAGAAGTGTCAGCAAAGAAAAGGGTAGCGGCTACACCAAAAGCACAGGCAGCACCAGAAAGACCTATATAAGTTAAAACTTTTGCAGTGGAAGTAGCAGTTGTAGCAGCAGCACTTTGACTGATGCCATTGCTGATGTTGTTCCACATAGCTTCATTCACCGGAAGTTCTGCATCTTCCAATCCTGATCTGAATAATTCTTCAATATTTTGGTCTTTAAGACTCATATCCTATTTTCTGTTTGTCAATAATTCCTCTCAAGATAGCTTTCGCCCTTGAGAATTGTGACTTTGAAGTACTCACTGTAATTTCCAATTCTTCTGCAATTTCTTTGTGGGAATATCCCTCAATTACATACAGGTTAAAAACAGTGCGGTAACCTACGGGTAGTACTTGGAGAATTTTGAGCAAATCTTGCGCAGCTAATTCATCTAGTACAGTTTCATAATTAGAAAGAGAATAAGAATAATCATCTATATCAACATTGTTGAGGTGTTTTTTGCTCCGTCTTATTTCATCCAAGCAGGTATTCACCATTATTCTTCTCATCCATCCTTCAAATGAACCTTCTCCTTTGTAGGAAACCAATTTTTCAAAGATCTTCACAAATCCATCCTGTAACATATCTTGCGCTGCTTCCTCACTTCTGGAGTATCGGTTACAAACAGCATATAGTTTTGGGCCAAATTTGTTAAAAAGAAGTTTCTGAGCTCGAGCATCACCCTTCTTACAGGCTGCTATTATTTCCTCATTGCTCATATCCTTCTTTTCTATAGACATAGACTAAAGATAGAAAGAAAAGGTTGCACTACTAAAAATTATTTGTGGAGTTTTAACAAGATTATAGCTTTTCCAAACAAATAAATTATGTTTTGATAGCTCAAAATGAGTTAGTTTTTAGCTTTGAAAAATTAATCATCTTAAAACTTTGGACAAGGAACCTGTCTCAATTGCTTGCTCAATGGAGGAGCGTCTTTACCGGCCCAATTGTAAATCAGTGAAACCTCATGAGACCCGGTGGTGTTGGTTGCCAATCTACTTATTGTGATGTCGTATGAATAACCAATTTTAAATGCCTTGAATTCACCTCCTATCATCAGTGCAATAGCATCATTATTTTGATATCCTGGCTGATAGGCTTTAAAAACAGGAATGCCTCTGTACCAAATTCCGAAAACGACAGGTTTTCTTTCGTAGTAAACCCCTATGTCAAGTTGGTCGTACTTTCCTTGGCTTTTAAAATTGAAAGCAAAATTCAATGCGTCATCAGTAGTGTTTCTTAAGATTTGGTCCATATACACTTTCCAACCTCCGTGAACAGAAAATCGCATCGGTAAAGCCGATTCATCTCCCAATAGAGATTCATTTGGTTTATTTAAATGATGAACAGAAATTCCTATCCACTTCGTAGAAGAATAGAGCAATGTTCCGGTTGCAAAGTCAAAATTCGTAATTGGTTCTATCTGATTTTGCTCAATTGAAGTAGGAGCATTTCCTCGCACTAATTGATCGCCAAAAGTAAGA
Source organism: uncultured Flavobacteriales bacterium (assembly GCA_913064955.1). GTDB lineage: Bacteria > Bacteroidota > Bacteroidia > Flavobacteriales_D > Parvicellaceae > Parvicella. Next base: position 4,634 of record CAJYBK010000004.1, on the reverse strand, counting down.
GAGTTGAGGTCTAATGACTTATTAAAAATTCCATATTGTATGGCTGGTCTTATGTATAAATCTCTATTGATTTTAAATTGATGAGATATTTGTAAAGCTACGTTGGTTGTGTTTAATCCTCCTGTTCCTGCTTTATCGCGATAGACAGAAAGTCCAACTCCAGTATTGATTTTGTTAAAGTTCATATCAACCGCTGCATTGTAACTCACAAATGCCTTTGGTACACCAGGCCATTGGTTTCTATAACTTAATGCAGCTCTGTTTTGAAAAGTAGCTCCTGCAAATGCCGGGTTAAGATAATTGGATGCTGCAAAAAACTGCGTAAACTGTGGGTCTTGAGCCTTCACTTGCCAACTTGTCAAAAACAACAATGATATGTAAATAAATCTATTCAACAATTGGTTTGAGATTAATGTTTAATTCTTCAATTTCGTTCAAGTCTTCATAGGAGAAGTTAATGGTCATAGTTTGATATCCTGCCGCTTCTACAATGAACTGATAGTATTCCATTGGTCTTACTACCATGATGAAATTTCCATTATTTGGGTTGGACCTGTAGATACCATTTAAATTATGATCCTCTTCATTAATAACGGTAATCTTAGTTGTAATTGCTTTTCCAGTTGAAATGTCAACGACTGTACCCCTAACTACTTTTTTAAAACTTTCATGGTCCAATATATCAACTTTATAAATATCATCATTACCATAGCCACCTTCTCTGTCTGAAGAGAAATATGCAGAGCGCTCATCAGGTAAAACGGTAATATACATGTCGTGATTGATGGTGTTAATAGGATAGCCAATGTTTTCTGGTTTTCGCCATATACCTGCGCTGTTCATTTTAGTGAAGAAAATATCGAAACCACCCATTCCCAAGTGGCCATCTGAAGAGAAATATAACGTAGTAGCATCGTAATGTAGAAAAGGAGCGTCTTCATTAAACCTAGTGTTGATGTTAGGGCCAAGGTTAATTACTTTTCCCCATTCTCCATTGGGAAGCTTATTACTTTTGTAAATGTCAAATCCACCATAGCCACCTGGTCTATTAGAACTAAAATAAATGGTATTACCATCTGGCGAAAAGCAAGCACTAGATTCAATATATTCTGTGTTGATTTCATCACTTAGTTTATGGTTGTTTGTTAGATTTCCTGCTGAATCGCAATCTGCAATGTACAAGTCTCCACCTGTCACTTTTATTGGGTTAGTTTTGAAGTAAACGAATTGACTTCCGTCTGAAGAGATGGAGGCGCTTGCATCATGTAATTCACTATTAATATCTTTAAGGTTTACAGGTTGTTCCCATTTATATTGATGCAGTTTGGAGAAGTATATATCCTGAAAATTGTAGTCCAAGTAATCCTTTTTATTACTCACGTTATCAGCTCTTCGTGCTGTAAAAAACATACCCGCATTATTAGGTAAAACAACTGGAACCGATTCTTGGTTTTCTGTATTTATATCAGCTCCCAAATTATTAATTTCGACTTTTCTTTTGGCTGTGATTAATTCTTGAGAATTGTACGCTTTGTTGAGCGCTTCCAAAACTGGGGCATCATCCATTGTACGATTTCTGTCAATAAGAACAGTTTGAAAGCAATTAATAGCCTCTTCAAACCTACCGTTCCAATGATACGCTAGTCCTAAATAATAATAAAAGTTCTCATAATTCTTTGTGCTGTGAATTGGCTCAAGATAGGCTAATGCATTTTTTTCATGTCCTTTTTGTCTTAGTTTACACCTTCCTAATCCAAACTCTATGTCAAAATCTAACTCGTAATTCTCCTTTAAATCTTGAAATTTGAAGTATGCTGTAACATAATCCTCCATTTCTAAAAAGTAGTTTGCTTGCTTTAAGTTTTTACGCCCTTGCTTATCTAAGCTTTGACCATAATGTGTCAGAGTAAGCGCTGATAAAACGATTATGTAAATTAATGATTTCATTATCTTATTAAATGTAGTTCTCCAACAAAAGTTTCTTCTTTTCCATTAGTAAATTTGACTTTGGCCTTCCAGATATAAACATCTTGCTGGCAAAGTTGGTCTCTATAGTATCCGTCCCATCCAATATTCTGGTCTTCACTTTCAAAAATTAACTCTCCCCATCGGTTTAGAATCATTAATTTATATTCTTCAACTCCTTTGAAGACAGGAAAGAACACATCGTTGTCAACTGAGTTAGGGTCGTAATAACCACCGTTTGAGCCGCTAGTATTGGGAGTGAAGGCATTAGGGAAGTCTATAGTTCCGCCAGTCTCTGCAAATACAGCATTGGGCACAAAAATAGTATCAGGACAATTGTTGTCGTTGTTGGCAATCAATAGAATGTCGTATGTGCCAGCATCTGTGTAAAAGTGTTCAGGATTAGCAACATTACTAGTCACACCATCACCAAAATCCCAAATATAAGTATTTGCTGAACTTGAGAGATTGTAAAATTGAACAGGTTCAGAAGGAACGTAAACGTTAGTTGGTCCGTGTTGAAAAAATGCGTTGGCATATTCATATACTTCTACTGAGTCTGTGATTGTGATAGTTTGCACACCTCCAGGTCCTGTCACCGTTAAGTTGATGTCGTAGGTTCCTGCTTGATGATACGTGTAGTAAGGATTTGGTAAAGTTGAGAATCCACCATCACCAAAATCCCAATAATAAGAGTCTACATATTCCGAACTATCCGTAAATTGAATGGTAACTGGTCTACATCCAAAGCCAGATCCATATACTTCAGGAATAGGAAGCGGTGCAATGATAGTAATGTCTTGACTGGACGTGTCACTGCAATAGGTGCTTGACACAATAAGTTGAATAGTAAAATCACCCCATGTTGTATAAGAATGATCAATAGGATTGTACCCAATGTTAGTTGATCCATCTCCAAATGTCCAATCATAATCCCAAGAGCCTAAAGTACTGGCATTGTTAATTGATATTGTTGTGTTTGGATACGTTTGATTAACTGGTGTTGCCGTGAAATTGGCGTTTGGAATGGCAAAAACAAGTATATCTTGATAGGAAGTGTCGGTGCATCCGAAAACGGATGATGCAATCAATTGGACGTTATAAACACTGTCGTTATTACTTAAATTGAAAAAGAATTCATTAGGATTAGCAACTACATCCGTAAATCCATTGTCAAAATCCCATTGCCAAATAGTTGCGTTGGTAGATTGATTGGTGAAAAAGCCATGAAATGGATGGCACCCGCTCGTATCTACAATAAAGTCAGCTGTAACTTCTGGATACACTGCTAAAGATTGAAACATGGTGTCGGTGCAGCCACGGTCTGTTGTAGCCACTAAATATGGATTCATATTTTGGACATTTGGACCAAAATTCAGATATGTATAGTTATGACTTGCCGAGTCGACACTGGAGGAGTCTCCGTCTCCATAAAACCATTGATAAGATATAGCGCCTATTGAAGTATTTTCAAAAGTTGCTAGGAATGGCGCGCATCCCTGATTTACTGGTAAGGTAAATTGGGCGGTGGGATTAGGGAATACTTTTACCTGGCCATAGTTTGTGTCTTTACATCCAAAAGGAGAAGTTGCTATGAGTTGAATATCGTAAACAACATCATTGGTAGTACTATTGCTGTATGTGTGTTGTGGTGAAGGACCTGCGCCATTGGTGCCATCTCCATAGTCCCACTCATAGGATACCGCTCCAACAACCGAAGGGAAATCAACAAGCAATGGGCTACAACCCGAATCAGGCAAAGTAGCAAAAGAAAAATCAGGCAAAGGATATACGGTAATTACTTGACTAGAAGTATCAGCGCATCCATTGGATGAAGTCACAATTAACTCTGTTATATAGGTGTCAATAAAAAGTGAGGTATTGATATATTGATGGGTAGTATTATAGTTAATATCGGATTGACCATCACCAAAATTCCACTCATATGTTTGGCCGGTTGAACTTTGGTTTGTGAAAACAACATCTAGAGGCGCGCACCCTGGTAATCCATTATGTGTAAATTGTGAAGCAACTCCGAAGAAAACAGTGGTAGTGGAAAAAGCTGTATCCGTGCATCCAAATGCGGTGCTAGCAATTAAGGTCGTGATAAAGTCAGTATCTGTTGTTCCATTATTTACAAAGATATTACTTGGGTCGATTGTGGTTGAATTGTTGCTGTCTCCAAAGTCCCATGTGTAACTTACCGCTCCACTACTGGTGTTAGTAAAGTTAACTTGCAAATCTGTACAGCCTGAGAATACATCTTGTGTGAAATTAGCATTAGGTAACGGCTCCACACTAACTGGTATTGTTGCTATGTTGTTACAATTTGCGGTGTTTACCTGAAGTGTGATGTTGTAGGTGCCATCAGTGGTATAGGTGGTATTCGGATTTTGAGCGTTACTAGTTTGACCATTGTCAAAGTCCCAAGACCAAGATGTTATAGGGTCTCCAGGTGAAGAAGTAGATTGGTCAGTAAAAGTTGCAGTTGTATTGGCACACACACTTTGAGGTATGAAATCTACCACGGGAGATTCGTAAATAGATACTAATTGGGTTTCAGTATCGGTACATCCATTTAGTGCAGTAACGGTTAGTGATGGATTAAAATTGCCAGAACTGCTGTAGTTTTGTGGAGGTGGGTTTTGTCCAATGAAAGTGTTTCCATT
>CAJYBK010000003.1 GCA_913064955.1 uncultured Flavobacteriales bacterium | reverse complement strand
TAATCCCTCTCAATTTCTTGCTGCAAGGGCCTTGATTATCAGAGCACATGAGAGTATCCCCGTGACTGATCAGGATTTGCCAGTATGTCAAACATATGTGGTTAGTGTGCTGTCTCTTAATTCTGTGAATTGGGTAAATCACTCTAAATGGTTCAATACGTTAATTGTAACCTATCATGATACTACTGATGTAAACGTGATTAAAAATTGGTCATTTGTTGCTGACTTAAATGCAACCAAAATGGCCCGTCCTAAAATATCAAGCAAGTTTGACAATTTGGTTGTTGCTGAAAAAGAGATTATTGATGTTAATGCTCATTATCCATATGGAGTTACTTACAACCAAAATCATATACATAAAGTGGATTATTTACACGATTTAGGGTTTAAAGGGCAGGGATTGCATATAGCGATAATAGATGCGGGATTTGAGAATGCGAATACTTTAAATGCTTTAAGAAGGTTGTTTGAAGAGGGGAGGGTGTTATCGACTAAGGATTTTGTGACGCATGATAACGATGTGTATGCTGATCATTTTCATGGGGCGGCTGTTCTTTCAGTTATTGCGGGAGAAATTGAAGGAGAGTTTCATGGTACTGCACCTTTGGCAAGTTTTCATTTATTGAGAAGCGAAGATGCTGATGCGGAGTATATTTTGGAAGAAGATTTTTGGGTGAGTGCAGCGGAATATGCCGACTCTATTGGCGCAGATATTATTAATACGAGTTTGGGTTATACCACTTTTGACGACTCCACAACCAATCATGTTTATGCCGAGTTAGATGGCAATACAACAGTGATAGCTGTAGCCTCGGATATTGCCGCATCCAAAGGAATGTTTTTGTGCTCTAGTGCGGGAAATTCAGGAGACAATGCATGGGGAAGAATTAGTACGCCTGCAGATGCAGATTCAACTTTAACTGTGGGTGCTGTGGACAGTTTGGGTGTCCGAGGATCTTTTAGTAGTTATGGATATTCAAGTGATGGAGATGTCAAACCAAATGTTATGTCTGTTGGACATAATTGCTACTTAATAGCCCCATGGGATGGAACAATAATCAGAGCCAATGGCACTTCTTTTAGTTCTCCAATGATGGCGGGAATGGCTGCGGTACTTTGGCAAGCCTTGCCTGAATTGAGTAACATGCAATTGAAAACATTGATTGAAGAAAGTAGTCATCAATACAATAATCCAGATTCTTTAATGGGATATGGAATTCCAGATGTGTACAGGGCTTATCAAAGCGAGACAGGTTTGAGTTATATGCTTTCAACTAATTTGAAAATACATAATATTTATCCCAATCCGTTTCAAAATGAAAGTACATTGACTGTTATGTTGAGTAGCCATATAGAACAACAAGTAATTATTTCTATTATTGATGAATTGGGTAGAGTAGTCCATGACTTTAGTTTTACAGTTTATCCAGGTAAAAATAAAGTAGAGATTAACAATGTTAAATCACTCGCATCAGGCACTTATAGGTTACGCTTTCTAGGAATGGATGGAGGCGTTAATTATCTGCCATTAGTTGTTTATTGAATTTCAGGTGTAATCCGCATTCCGTTTTTGGAGAGTTATTCCATCGACCTTCTCTTTCCTTGCCGGGTTGAGAAAAGTGTTTGCATCCTATCGAAAAATGACCTTTAGCTTGCAAGGGTTGAATATTTATTAGTAGCCAAAAATCTTTTTTAATTCTTCTTCTATAGCTGGATCTCTTAGTTTTTTACTACTGATTTCACCTTCTCTATCAATTACTAATGCGATAAGTGTAAGTTAGGATTTTCTGATCATTAAATATTCTTATTCTTCATTTTTGAGGCGATATGTAAAAGAGATTCCTGCAGATAATGACAGCCTGTCATAACCAATTTCAGGTCGAATTACCCATTTGTTAAAATCCGAAGAGAAACCTGCTCCGATACTTATGCCTGGGTATATTTCATCTAGGTCAAAACCATAAATGTGGCATTTTGGAATAAAGGTTAAATCAAATTTATCGGTTTGTATAGGAGTGAAATAAAATCTTGGATCAAATTGTAATGACGCCCCATCAAAGGACGTGTATACGCCTAAAGGTAGTGACAATGCGGTCATTTCACTAAGTTTTAATTTGTTATCAATTTCTATAAAAACAAAACCATCTCCATTTACAGAAAATAACCCCTCCGTTCGTAATTTGAGGTTGAATTTATCTGTGATTCCCATGCCGCATTTCAAACCAAAGTTTACCTGCTCCATATCTAGTTGGTCGTCTGGGCTAATATACAAGGATCCATTGCCTTGAACATCAAAATCACCTTTCTCTAGCATTTTTGACGATTCATAATTTAGATTAACGGGAATTGCGCAACTTGAGATTGCCGATATTAAGAATAAAGCAAAACCAATTTTTTTCAAAAATATATTTAGAATATGTTTCATTTTAATAGGAGTTAGGTATCATGATGTGGTGATAAAAGTCTTTATAAAATTCCTCAATTCACTCCCACAAATGTGGAATAATAGTTCTTAATAAGTTCAACAATTTTTACTTTGCTTATTGATAGGGTAGTTTCCATAAGCCTACAAAACTAATTAAGAAAGTTCTATTAGTAACCGAAAATCTTTTTTAGTTCCTCTTCCAAAGCTGGCCCTCTCAGTTTTTTGCCTATAATTTTACCTTCTTTATCAATTAGAACAGTGTAAGGTATTCCGTTAAACCCGTATATCTTGGTTGCCTCCGTTTGCCATTGTTTCAAATCACTAACATGATTTGGCCAAATCAAGCCATCATCAAGAATTGCTTTTTGCCAACTTGCAGGGTTTTTATCAAGCGAAACACTGTAAACTGTAAAACCGTCTTTAGCATATTTGTTATACATTTTTACAACGTTTGGATTCTCCATTCTACAAGGTCTGCACCAAGATGCCCAGAAATCAATCAAAACGTAGTTTCCTCTTAAGGACTCTAATGTTATTATTTCGCCAGTAGGTGATTTGAAGTTTAGTTCAGGTGCTACTGCTCCAATAGCCGTTTGAGCTTCACGAGCGGCTTGAGCAGCGGCTTGTTCTTCTTGTATTTTTATCTGTGTTTCAATTTGAGTTAGTTGAGTTTTGATGCCTAAATGATAATCACTCTCTGGAACTGTTTCTGCCAGACCACCTTCGATTTTTTTCAATAGATCTAAATCTTCCATTGGATTTAGGTAGCCTACTGCTACGATTACTCCAATGGATTTATAATTGTCATTGATGTATTGATTTCTCATGGAGAGAAAAGATTTATCCAAACTATCCATAGAGGTTTGAGCAGTATTCTTTGCTTCGAAAGTTGCATCTTTTGAAAATTTCTTGCCATTCGGTGCATTCGTAGTTTCTAGATATTCATAGATGTTTTTTGTGAACGCAGCGACTGCAGCAGAACCTTCACTTCCATTTATAGAATATGATTTGATGAAATTGTCAGCATTAGCATTAAAAGTAATTTTTTTACTTGTTTTGTCTGTGTTGTCAAGTGTAAGTAGTGCGTATTCTTCAGGGCTGATTTTTATGGCGAAAAAGTCCGGTTTTGAAACGGTCAATTCCATTTTGAACTTATTTTTCTTATTAATAACAACACTGTCTTTTACAATTTGTTGGTTGTTTACGAAAGCAGTTAAAATTAAAGTTTTACCAGCGCCATTTTCAATAACACCAGTGATTTGAATTTCTTTGTCTTGAGCAATGAAATGAGTTGTTAGTAATAATATTAAGGTAATAAGTTTAATTGATTTGATCATCCTAAAATTTCTTTAAGTTTATTTTCTAATTCTACTCCTCTTAACCCAACTGCAATTATCTTGCCATCGGCACCTATTAAATAGGTTTGAGGGATGCTATTTACACCATAAATGGCTCCGCCAGCTGCATTCCACCCTTTTAAGTCACTTACGTGGTTGGGCCAAATAAGACCATCTTTTTGAATCGCGTTAGCCCACTTGTTTTTATCTTGATCGAGAGAGTAACTATAAACGGTAAAGCCCTTATCCTTGTATTGGTTGTAAAGTTTTACCACATTTGGGTTTTCCTTTCTGCATGGTCCACACCATGAAGCCCAAAAGTCTAAAAGAACTACATTTCCTTTTAAACTGTTAAGTGAAACGTTTTTTCCATCTAATCCAGGAAAGTTTAACTCAGGTGCAACAGACCCTACTGATAATGCTCCTGCAGGAGCAGGTGCTGGTTGCGCATTTTGTTGCTTCGCTTGAAGGTATTTTTGTTCTACCGCTTGTGCGAAAACAGTATTTGGCATAAATTTACTCATGGTTGCAGACATGTCTTTCAAGATGTTCTCATCTTTCGAAAGGTCATAGATATCTTGAAAAGCAGCATAAACTGCAGGTGAGTTGATGTTTTTCTTAATAAAATTGTACTTATACTCTTCGAAAGTTACTTGCATAGCCATACCTTCTTCATTGATTTTATCCAAAGCGGATTGATCAGTTTTTCCGATGGCTTGCATTTGCATTTTTAATTCTTGAATACCGGTGCTATATGCTTGTCTTTTACCGAAATATTCTTTCATTATTTTTGAATGTTCAGATCCTTCTATGGAAAAATCCTGCACCCAATTTTCTTTAGTACCACTAATGGTTATGGCTTCGCCTCCGTTTGCAATAAGTAGAGCGGCATTCATTGGTGAGTCACCAATCCCGATAAATTCATATCCATTTTGCGATTTGTTAAAAATGAATTGATCATTGTCATCTACCTGAGCACTATCAATAGCCATTGGCTGGTTGCCAGAATAGAGGTACATTTTGATCATTGATCCAGCACCGTTTTGCATAGATCCATTGATGGTTAGTGTTTCTGTTGCTAGAGTGTTTATAGTTTCTGTTGTGTTTTCAACTTTACTTGGTTTCGTATTGTTTTCCTCCGATTTTTCTCCACAGGAAACAAAACTAATTGCTGCAAGAAGTATTATACTTGATTTAATTATTCTCATTATAGTGTCTCTATTATTTTGTTTAACAACTGAGTCGTAGTTTTTGGGTCAGCCTTACCTTTTGATTCTCTCATTACTAGTCCCATGAAGAATCCAGCAAGTTTCTTTTCCCCGTCTTTAAAGCGTTTCGTTTCATCAGGATTTTTTTCAAACACTCCTTTAATAATGGCTTCTATTTCTCCACTGTCTCCTTGTACAATCCAGTCGTTTTTAGTGGCAATGTCCTGAGGGTTGGCAGTTGGGTTGGCTAGCATTTCAGGGAAAACTTTTTGAGTAGCTATCGTATTATTGATTTTACCGCTTTCTATCAAAGTAATCAATTGAGCTATTTTGTCTGCGCCAATAGGGAATTCGGAGATTTCAATGGACATCTCATTGAGATAGGATTTTATAGCTCCCATCAACCAGTTGGCTGCATTTTTATAACTTGAAGTATGTTTGATGATTTCTTCAAAGTATAAGGCTATGTCTCTATTTTCAACAATGTTGGTTGCATCGTAGTCAGAAAGTCCTAATTCGTTAATGTACTTTTTGTACAAAAAGTTAGGGAGTGGCGGGAGCATCGATTCAATTTGATTGATGTATGCTTGTTCAATAGTAATACCTCCAAGGTCTGGTTCAGGAAAATATCTATAATCATGAGCATTTTCTTTACCTCTCATGCCTATAGTGCTTCCACTAGGTGCGTCAAAATTTCTTGTTTCTTGATAAATTTCTCCGCCATTTTCTAATATTTCTGCGTGACGAACTATTTCAAATTCAATTGCTCGATATACGTTTCTAATTGAGTTCATATTTTTTACCTCCACTCTATTTCCGTATGTTTTGCTTCCAATGGGCATTATAGAAATGTTGGCATCACATCGCATGCTACCTTCTTCCATGTTGCCGTCACAAACGTCTAAGTATCTTAGGAGTTTTCTTACTTCAATTAAATAATTGTAGGCTTCTGTTGCATTTTTAATGACCGGTTCAGTTACTATTTCTAATAGCGGTACACCGGCCCTGTTTAAATCTACTAAGGTGTCAAATGGATCTTGATCGTGAATACTTTTACCACTATCTTCTTCCATATGAATTCTGGTCAGGTCAATTCTTTTTTCATTCCCGTCAGCATCTTTAATCAAAACATAACCATGTCTGCAAACTGGAGTTTTATCTTGTGTGATTTGATATCCTTTTGGTAAATCTGCATAGAAGTAATTTTTTCTATCAAAGTGCATTTCTCTCGTGATATCACAATGACAAGCCAAACCTAACTTGATAGCATGGTTGATCACTTCCTTGTTGAGTTTTGGAAGAGTGCCTGGGTGACCTAAACTAACAGGACTCACATTGGTATTCGGCACAGAGCCGAATTCATTCGGATCTGCAGAATAGGCTTTACTTTTCGTGTTCAGTTGGGCGTGAACTTCTAAACCAATTACTACTTCGTATTTTTTTAATACTTCTTCTAAAGTCATTAGTGGATACTTAAACTTGTTTTACATTGATTTCAATAACTCCTTGACCATTAAAGTCATTTTAGGCGTAGCATTTTCAGCCACACTTTGGACAATTTCATGTGTCATTTCAATTATTTTCCCAGGTACACCTAAGTCTGTAATGATCGAGAATCCAAAACAAGGAATACTCATATGTCTTGCAGCAATTACTTCCGGAACAGTACTCATTCCTACAGTATCTGCACCTGTGTTATAGATCCATTGGTATTCCGCTGGAGTTTCCAAACATGGTCCTGAAAGTCCTGCATAAGTTCCTTTTACCACTTTGATATTGTTAGCCAAAGCTATTGCTTCCACCTTGGCAATCATTTTATGGTCATAAGGCTCCATCATATCAGGGAAACGAGGGCCCAATTCTGGGTAGTTTTTCCCAATCAAAGGATTTGTAGGGAATAAGTTAATGTGATCATCGATAATCATGATATCACCCACTTCAAATTTTCTATTAACACCTCCTGAAGCATTGCTTACGAATAGCGCTTCTATTCCTAAGAATTTCATCACTCTAACTGGGAAAACAACTTCATTCATTGAGTAGCCTTCATAAAAATGAAAACGACCCGCCATTGCTACCACATCTTTGCCTCCTAATTTTCCGAAAATTAATTTTCCACTATGGCCTTCTACTGTACTTACAGGGAAGTTTGGGATCTCTTCATAAGGAATGGCATGTTCCGTTTCTATTTCATCTACCAAAGCACCTAATCCGGTACCTAATATAATTCCAACAGATGGCTTACATTTCGTTTTCTCCTGAAGGAATTTCGCTGTCTCTTTTATTTGCTCTAACATATTCTAATACTTTATTATTAAACTTTTTTTGATCTCGTAAAAACTCTACTTCTATCTCTAAGCAAAAGATAGGAAACTCACTGAACTCTTTTAAAACTAGCATCCTAGAAAAGTCTTTCTCTGTTGTGAGTATGATTTTTTTCGAATTGGTAAAAGTACCAAATTTTTTGGAGATGGAGGCTACATCTTTTTTAGTGAATTTGTGATGGTCACCAAAGTGGATGGCTTCAAAATTTACATTTTGTTCATCCAGGTAGTTTTCTATAGGTTTCGGTTTGGCAATTCCAGTCACAAGTAATACTTGATATGCTGAAAGTTCACCCTCTAACTCACTAAAGTCTATTCCTTTGTAAATTCTCTTATAGGATATTTTAGTGAAAAAGATGTTTTCCTTTTCGAAAGGGATGTTGTCGTAAAAACGTTGAGACTCACTTTCTGAAAGTTCATTGGGACATTTGGTTACAATTACTATATCTGCTCTTTTGCTTCCTTTTTTAGTTTCCCTTAACTCTCCGATGGGAAGAAGCAAATCTTCAAAGAAAGGTTTGTTGTAGTCAGTAAGCAATATGTTAAGTCCTGCAGAAAGTGACCTATGTTGAAAAGCGTCATCTAGTAAAATGACTTCTGTTTCAATTTCTTGATTTAGAATGAAAAGCACACCCAATACACGTTTTTTCTCAACTGCTACCTTGATCTTTGGAAATTTTCTGTAATATTGAAATGGTTCATCACCAATTGTTAAAGCGGAACTTTCTGCATTGGCCAATTGAAAATCACTAGTTCTTCTACCATAGCCTCTACTCAAGGTAGAGACCTTAAATTCATCTTGTAACAATCTAATGAGCATCTCGGTATGTGGTGTTTTTCCTGTTCCACCCATGGATAAATTGCCCACACAAATGATAGGCATGTCGAATGATGAACTTTTGAAAATGTTTTTCTGATACAGGAAATTACGGGCAGAAACGATACTTCCGTAAACAGCCGTGATTGGAAAAAATAAGTATCTCAGTGGATTCATAGGTTGCAAAAATAAGGTAAATATTGGCCTGTGTTTCAAAAAATCACAAGCATATAATTAAACCCAACTCAAAATTCCTTAAACTTGTAATTGTAAAAATACTTTTATGAATAGGTTTAGCCAGTGCAGAGTTGTCGTCATTCTCTCCTTTATTTTCACTTTGTTTTTGACAAATTGTAGTAGTAAAGAAGAGGAGAAGGTTTCAGAATATGAAGAGTTAGTTTATACAGGTGAAGAGTTTTTGCAGAATATGTTTACCAAAAACTTTAAACGTGCGGAGTCCTTTTGCGATAACGCTTCGAAGAATTCGGTTAGAAAATTAGCCAATTTTAAGTATGATTTTAGGAATGTTTATTTCAAGAAAATTGACACTTGCATTATTGCCAAAAATACAGCAGAATGTGTTTGTGTTTATGAGGATTATAGTTCAAATGAGTTTAAACAAACTTTAGTATTGAAGAAATACAAAAAGGAGTGGCTAGTTCATTTTATATTAGATGAGAATTTTGATAATATCTTTTTATATGATTATTCCAGTAAACCTTTTAAAGGAGAAGGAAAGTGGAATCATTTGAATTTTAAACCTGCTTCTAATGAGTATGTTTTGAAATTGCTTAAAATGATCAACTCAAATCAGTTGGTCATGGGGCATACTGATATTAATCAGATAGAGCAGATTGATGAGAATGTCAAGGATTCAGATAATTACTTTGTGGATAGTGAGGTAGTTCTAGATAGCTTAAGGTTTGTAAGGAATTACAATTTGGATTACGGGACATTGGAAACATTTGTCTGTAAAGTCAATATTTTAAGTGAGGAAGATTTACAGTTCTATTATAAGTCATTGGTGTCTAGTTGTGTAGATGAGTTTGGAGAGCCATTCAATATTAAGGCAGCAGACAATCAATACGGTTATCATAATTTTCATGCATTAAGATGGTTTATAAAGGGGTATAACGAAGTCGTAGAGTTAAACTATAGTCCTGGTGTTTTCACGATTACTTTGAAAAGTGTTATCTAGACAATGGCTTCTGATTCATTCTTAAAAACAGAAATAACATTCCTTAAAGGAGTTGGGCCTCAAAGAGCAGAACTTTTGTCTAAAGAATTAGGACTACTTACTTACAATGACTTGATTCATTATTTTCCTTTCCGGTATGTAGATAAATCTTCTTTTACAACAGTGAGAGAATCTTTTGCAATCACAGGTCCAGTTCAAATGAAAGGAAAAATTACAAAAGTTTCTGAAGTTGGTGCCGGCAGAAAAAAAAGACTTACTGCTGTTTTTACTGATGATTCCGCGTCAATAGATTTAGTTTGGTTTACTGGTGTGAAATGGGTGAAGCCAATTATTCAATCTGATAAAGAGTTTACCTTGTTTGGTAAGGTGACTAGATTTGGTGCCAAATATAATATAGCTCATCCAGAAGTAGAGCCTTATGAGAAGACATTGTCTAGAGTGGGGAATTTACAGCCTGTTTATAATTCTGGAGAAAAGTTATCAGCCAAAGGATTGCATACGAAGGGAATAGAGAAGATTTTAAGGACTTTGATTGCTCTTATTCCCGGGAAAATTCATAGAACACTTTCTGCTGATATTATCGAGCAGTATAATTTGATGGATAGGGAAGAGGCGTTCAGACAAATTCATTTTCCAGAGAGTAATGAATTGTTGAAAAAAGCACAAATGAGGTTGAAGTTTGAAGAACTTTTTTTCATGCAAATGGCTTTGATCAAACAGAAACTGATTACGCAACGGAAGACAAGAGGTTATGTTTTTGGAGAAGTTGGAATTCATTTTAATACGTTTTATAACAATCACTTGCCATTTGAATTGACCGGTGCTCAGAAAAGAGTGGTTAAGGAAATTAGAAGAGATACGGCAACTGGTCACCACATGAATCGTTTGTTGCAAGGAGATGTTGGAAGCGGTAAAACTTTGGTAGCCATATTGTCGATGTTAGTAGCGCTGGATAATGGGTTTCAAGCCTGCATGGTCGCTCCTACGGAAATATTGGCTAATCAACATTTGCAATCAGCATTAGAGTTTTTGGAACCAATGGGGGTCAAAATTGGATTGCTCACTGGTAGTTCTAAAACTGCAGAGAGAAAGGTGATTCACGAAGCTTTGGAAGATGGGTCAATGCAAATTTTAATTGGAACACATGCCATACTCGAAGAAAAGGTAAGGTTCAAGAATTTGGGAATTGCTATAGTTGATGAGCAGCATAAGTTTGGTGTAGCACAAAGAGGAAGGTTGTGGAGAAAAAATGTACAACCACCTCATATTTTGGTAATGACAGCAACACCTATTCCTAGAACATTGGCGATGACCTTTTATGGTGATTTAGATGTGTCAGTAATAGATGAGTTGCCACCTGGAAGAAAGGAAATCAAGACGATTCATTATTTTGATAGTAAGCGATTACTTTTATTCCAGTTTTTGGAAGATGAAATTAAGAAAGGAAGACAAGTTTATATTGTTTACCCATTAATTGAAGAAAGTGAGAAGTTAGATTATAAAGATTTAATGGATGGGTTCGAAAGTATTTCAAGGAGGTTTCCAAGGCCGGAATATCAAATATCTATTGTCCATGGTCGTATGAAGCCTGCTGACAAAGATTACGAAATGGATTTATTTGCCAAGGGTAAAACTCAAATACTAGTAGCAACTACAGTGATTGAGGTGGGAGTGAATGTGCCTAATGCATCTGTAATGGTAATAGAAAGTGCCGAAAAGTTTGGGCTGTCCACACTGCATCAATTAAGGGGCAGAGTGGGGAGAGGTGCGGAACAGTCTTATTGTGTTTTGATGACAGGATATAAATTGTCCCAAGATGCCAAGACTAGGATGGAAACAATGGTACGGACCAGTGATGGATTTGAAATTGCTGAAGTGGATTTGCGTATGCGGGGACCAGGAGATATTATGGGGACGCAGCAAAGTGGCATTTTGGATTTGAAAATTGCAGATTTAGCAAAAGATAACCAGTTATTAAATTTGGCAAGAATTTGTGCAACGGAATTGCTAGAAGAAGATCCTGATTTGACACATAAGAAAAACTTGGACATTCGTCAAGAGTTGATGCTACAAATGAAGCGCAAAACTCATTGGAGTAGAATAAGTTAGTACTGAGTTGAATCAAAAAGTGAAAATAAATTTTTGATTTAATGATGTTTTTAATTAACTTTATCGAAACAAATTTAAGTTTGGTCGAAGAATCCACATATAAAACGCAATCTACATTTGAAGTTCTTTTGGGAGAAGTGGTGCATTTTAATAGGTTTGAAAAGCATACGATTACCATTTACGATAGTAATATCCTTCATTTCGTAATGCATGATGGAGAAACCTTAACAGCTGAAGATTTATGCATGTCGAGAAAGTGGACAGAGTCAATTGGAGGAGGGAGGTATTTGAATTTAATTGAGGCAGGTACCAAAACAGAGGTTGAGGATAGTATGCGATCTTCATCTGCATCTGGCGGTCAGAATATGCATACCATTGCGGATGCTATTGTTGTTAAGAATCTATCTCAGAGAATTATCGCTAATTTTTATTTAAGATTTAATAAGCCGGTTAAACCAACAAGAATTTTTTCAGAATCAGAAAGTGCTGCTTTTTGGTTAATGTCTTTTAGATGAATTTGGAAGTTGAAATAGCACAAGATTTTGAAAAAATAAGAATGACATTATATGTCAATGGTATAATGCACGTATTATTTAAAAAGGACTGTTTTGTCGAGATTGATGATGTAAAAGAGGTTGTAGATTGGGTAGGAACTTTAGGCTCGGATCGTAAGTACGTTAACCTGATGGAGGCGGAACCAAATTCTGAAGTTGATGCTGAAGTGCGCGCATTTGCATCCAGTAATAATCAGAATCAGTATACAATTGCTGATGGAATGGTAATGACTAGTCAAGCACATAGGATACTGTCTAATTTTTATTTAAAGTTTAATAAGCCAGTAAAACCAACCAAAGTTTTTACAAATAAAGAAAAGGCAATTCAGTGGTTGCTTCAGCAAAAGGAATTATATTCTCATAATTGTTAATTCACATTTATTTCATTGATTATCTTCGCTATTATTTTTGAGGAAAATGGCAATAGATTTTTCAAATACCGAAGTAGCTTTTCGAAGTAAGAATAACGCTGAACTAAAGAAGGCTTACTGGTTGTTTAAGATGGTGAGCAAGCCTGGCTTGGTAAACTTTGGTAAGTGGGCAATGACTATATCACTTAAGCTACACTTACCGGTGAAATGGCTTATCAAAAAAACGATATTCTCACAATTTTGTGGGGGTGAAAACATCGATGAATGTGCTTCAACCATAAAAAACCTAGACGATAACAAAGTCGGTACAATTCTCGATTACTCATTGGAGGGCAAAGAAACCAATGCTGATTTGGATGCCACCACTCAAGAAATCATAGCAACTATTGAAAGGGCTAAGGCGGACAATGCAATTCCTTTTTCAGTTTTTAAGCCATCTGGCATTTCCAAATTTTCGATTCTTGAAAAGTCTAATGAGTCCATTGATGGACTTAATGGTGAAGAAAGGGCGGATTATTTGAAGTTTGTAGAGCGAATGAATAAAATATGCAAAAAAGCATATGATTTGGGAGTTCCAGTTTTTGTAGATGCCGAAGATAGTTGGATTCAGGATACAATCGATCGAATGTGTGAAGTCATGATGTCCAAATACAACAAAGATGCTGCGATAGTATACACAACTGTTCAAATGTATCGTTGGGATAGACTTGAATATCTAAAGACTTTGTGCGAAAAAGCGAGAAGAGAAAATATTAAAATAGGCGTGAAGTTGGTTCGAGGAGCATATATGGAGAAGGAACGCGACAGAGCCCAGGAAAAAGGTTATAAGGATCCTATTCAGCCAAATAAAAAGGCTACTGATGATGACTATAACAGGGCATTGGCTTTTTGTGTAGAAAATTTGGATGTAATTTCTATTTGCGCAGGTTCTCACAATGAAGATAGCGCCAATGTATTGGTCGATTTGATTGAAGAAAAAGGATTGGATGCAACTGATACTAGACTTTATTTTGCGCAGTTGTTGGGAATGTCAGATCATATTAGTTTTAACTTATCTTCTAACGGATACAATGTGGCAAAGTATGTGCCATATGGTCCGGTAAAAGAAGTAATGCCATATCTGATTAGACGAGCACAAGAGAATACCTCAGTGGCGGGGCAAACTGGAAGAGAGTTGTCATTAATTCAGAAAGAAAGGAAAAGACGAAAGGGTTAAGAGTGAGGTCCTTTGCTTGAAGGACAGCTTCGCTGTTAGGGAGAAATACGAGTATTTCTTTTAGGACATTCCTTTCGGAACTATTAATTTTTAACTAATTTCTCAACTTGGTATCCTTTTACTTTTAAATAGTAAATCCCGTTTGAGAATTCTGAAACATTAATATTTCCGACATAACTATCAGTTGTAATAACTTTTCCTGTGATATCTAAAATTTGATACGGTGTATTGTTCGGAATGTTTAAGTTGATAGTTGAATTTGAAGGGTTTGGAAATATCTTCAGTGATTCTAGATTATTTTCCGAAACACTAATTGGATCTTCTATCCAAACTTTGATATTGTCTATTGCTAAGATAAATTGATCATTACCAGTATGTCTGAAAGTGATGAAAATGTCTTCATTTGCAACAGAGATACTATCCAAAGAAACAACATAATTAGTCCAGTAAGGATTTACAGCGGGATTGTTATATACTGGCTCATCATTAAAAAAGTCCCAAATATTAACGCCTCCTCTAGAGATTCTTACTTCCAGTCCATCTGGGTGAGATGCATCTAAAGATTTTGCATCGAAAGAAATATAATTTCCAATTGATCCCATTGTTAATTTAGGAAGAATAAGAAAATCATCTGCTTCACCTTCAGTTTCATGCCAAGAGGTTGCAACCAAAACACTATCTGCTGTTCCAATAAAGTCATTGTCTTCTGCAATGACGAATGCATCAGTGATAAAACTAACTGAAGGGTCATTATAGGGTGTTAAATTATCGTTGTTGATTAATTGCCATCCTGCAGGCATTCCTCCATTAAAGTCTTGTTGTAAAAGGGTTGTTTGTGCGAAAGACTGTGCAACCAACAGACTTGTAAGTATTAAAGTAATTGTTTTCATTTTGCTTAAGTATGGTTACAAAGTTAGGTTATTTAAAAGAAAAGTTCCTTTTTTTTATCTTCAATTGAACCAATTGGATTTTGCGATGTAATAAGGAGTATAGAAACCAAAACAAAAATGTCTAATAAAGGCCACATTAGATATCAAAAAAATAGAACGCTTATTTACATAAGACTCATTTAAAAAATACAAAAATTTAGTTATGAAAAAGTTATTTATAGCGGCATTATCCGTAATGCTGATAGGATCAACCTATGCCGAATCTGAAAAGAAAGTTAAGACTGATATAGATGAAGTAACCGTGTTTTTACAGGGTGCTCAGATTCATCGATCAGGTAAAGCCTCTATTCCCAAAGGAGTGACGAAGGTCATTATTGAAGGAATGCCACAAAACTTTAATAAAAACTCAATACAGGTGAAGGGTAAAGGAGAATTTATCATCATGGATGTTTCGTCTAAAATGCATTATCCAGTTCCGGAACAAATTGCAGTTTCTACTGAGGTGCCTGATAAAGTGCTGCGTGAAATAAGATTGATAAAAGACTCTTTAAATGATGTGTCTTGGATCCTAGCAGATATAGAAAACGATATTCAATCTTACACTTCTGAAAAGCAGATTCTATTGAATAGTGGCGTAATAAAAGGACAAGTATCCAATGATTCCATTCCTGCGCTTAAAGAGGCTATGGATTATTTAAGATTAAAATTGTCAGATATTAATCACTTATTACTGAAGTCACAAAGAAAAAAATCAGACTTAACTCAAGATCAATCTAGAATGTCCAATCGTTTGGCAGAGTTAAATAATTACTCTGTTAATCAACGTAATCAGAACCAACAAGTTCAGCCGTTAGCTCCTGTACAACAAGTTATTGTAACCGTTTCTGCTGATTATGCAACTAGCGGTTATATTGAATTGAGTTATATGGTTCCGGATGCTGGATGGTCTCCTGCTTATGATTTACGTGCGGATGATATCACTTCACCAGTAAAATTAACCTATAAAGCAAACGTATATCAAAGTACTGGAGTTAATTGGGATAATGTAAATGTTAAACTGTCTACCATAAACCCAAACAGAAGTAACGTAAAGCCTGTCTTGGCTCCTTGGTATGTTGATTTTTACAGACCTGTACAAGTGCCGGTTTATTCTGGAAATGCATATGCTCAACCAACAATGGACGATTCCTATGATTTAAAGGAATTAGTTACGGACGCAGCACCAACAACAATGAGAGCGGCAAACAAAAAGGATTATGCATCTAAATTACCAGAAGCCCAACAAATAGCAAATTATACGCAAATGAGCGAAAACATGGCTATGGTTGAGTTTGATTTAAAACTAAAACAGTCAATTCCTAGTGATGGTCAATATCATATGATGGCTGTTAAAAGCGAAAATATTGCCTCCTCATATGAGCACTTTATTGTACCAAAGTTAGATAAAGATGCCTTCTTAATTGCTCACTTGACAGGATGGGAAGAGATGAATTTATTACCTGCTGTTGCTAATATTTATTATGATGGTACTTATGTTGGCCAAACAAGAATTAACCCATCTGTAATGAGTGATACATTGGATCTGTCTTTAGGAAGAGATAATGGTATCTATGTAACAAGAAAGAAAACAGATGATGAGGAAAAGGTGAAAGCACTTTCCAATGAGAAAATTAAAACTGTGACTTATGAAATTGCTGTTAAAAACTACAAAGCAGGGAGTATTAATTTGACGATTGAAGACCAGCTACCAATTACAACTAATGAAGATATTAAGGTCGAGTTACTTTCGAGTTCAAAAGCAGAGTACAACAAAGATGAAGGATTCCTAATTTGGAAGTATGAAATAGGAGCAAAAGAAACCAAGAAACTTTCGTTTTCTTACTCAATGAAATATCACAAGGACAAGCAGTTGGCTGCCAATTATTAATTTGATTTTATAGTTAAAAAGCATCTATTGTTAGTTCAATAGATGCTTTTTTTATTTGTTCACTTTCCATACATGTGTATCATCCTCAAATACCTCTTTGCCAAAAACAGGAAGTTTCTTTTTAATTTCTTCCACTAAATATTTGCAAGCATCCATGGCAGGTTTTCTATGTGCAGATGAAGTGAATACAAAAAGGCAAATTTCACCTGCTTTTACTGGTCCAATACTATGGTAGATATGCATGCAAGTCAAGTCAAACTTTTCAAATGCCGCTTCTCTTATTTCATGCGCTACTTTGTTAGCCATTTCTTGGTAACAGGAATAGTCAATACCAACAACAGTTTTATTATCAATTACATCTGCACGTACTTGTCCAAGAAAAATATCATGGGCGCCTATGTTTGTTTTGACCTGGTGATGGGCAATTGAAGTGGCAATTTTATCAGGAGTAATAGGGCCTTCTACAAAAATATTTTTCATGGTTGTAATTTTTTTTGGAGAATATATAGAATATTAAAGAAATCCAATTTATTTTGTGCCACAATTTTACTCATTTTATTTTGAAGTGAAAAAGAACAAGGATAAATACAAATCAAGATTGGTGGTCTATCAACCGCCAAAAATATTGCTTTTAAAAAAGCACGGTGCCAAGACTAAGTATTCTTTGGTTGGCGGTTTTGTGGATGAAGGTGAAACTCCTAGGGAAGGATTAGTACGCGAAGCCTTCGAGGAAGTGGGAATGGAAATAGACACGGAAGAATTGTATTTGCTTTCTAAGATTAGAGGAAAAAAAGATAAGAACTTGGTGAAGTATTACTACCTGTTGAATAATCACAATAAACCATATGAGTTAAAAGAAGTTCATAAATTTTATGATTTCCTTTGGGTAGATATCAAAGAAGCGGTGAAGCATCTGGAAGGCACTGACAAGGCAGTGGTCAAATTACATTTTATAGACGATGATTTTTAACCTCCAGCAAAAGGAGGCAGTAAAGCAATAACATCACCCGATTTTATGCCGTGATTTGGGTTCTCAATATTTTGATTTACTGCAATAGAGTAGGTAGTGTCTTTTAGAAAAGGATAATCTTTTTCAAGTTCGATTTGAAAATCATGCACAGTTCTAGATAAGGTAAGGACCGATTGTTTGTGTAATTTGAATAATTCTTGAATTCTCCCAAAAGACATCACTTCAACTAAACTTAAATTTTCATTATGAATGTCTTGGATTTGATTAAGATTGGCAAAGTTATTTGAACTATCAACTAGTTCCACGAATTCATTGTTAGTTTCGAATAACGATTTCATAGCGAACTGTTGAGATGCAATGAGGTATTCAATAATCGAAATTGCTCGTTTATGATAGAAACCTGCTAGAAACTGCTTCTTATTGTTATTAATCGGAATTGCTGCTATGATATTATCATTTAGTGTTTTTTCAAGATCCTCGACTAACTTACTTAAATCTAAAAATGGCATATCTACGGAAAGTACAAGTGACCATTCGTTATTACTTTTCTTTAGTCCATTCAGTAATCCATTGAGAGGTCCTAGAGCACTTTCCTCCTGAACATTATTAGTATTTGGTTTGTGGTGATTGGTGTCTTTAGAAACGACAATAACATGATTCGAGAATTGAGAAACAGTTTTCACTAGATTGTTCAAAAGGGTAGCACCCTGAAAGTGAATCATGGCTTTGTCTACTCCAAGTCTAGTGCTTTTGCCACCGGCCAATATGATGCAATCAAAATTCAATTACAATAGTTTTAATCCGATTCGTTTTCTGACTTTGTCTATGGAGATCACTTTGACCATAACATGCTGGTGAAGCGAGATTACATCCGCAGGGTTAGCTATATATTCATCTGCCAAATTAGAAATGTGAATCAATCCATTTTCTTTAATTCCAATGTCAACGAAGGCACCAAAATTGGTTACATTATTAACTATCCCTGGTAGTTCCTTTCCAACTTCTAGGTGATCCATACTTCGGATTGTTTTATCAAACTCAAATACTTTGACCATTTTACGCGGGTCATGTCCAGGTTTCTTCAATTCATTGATAATGTCAGTAAGTGTATGCATCCCGATTTCATTATCCACAAATTTTTGTAGTTCTATATTTTCCAGAATTTCAGATTCACCAATTATTTCGTCAACTTGCTTGCCAATCGATTTTGCCATTTTTTTGACTAATCCATAGTTTTCTGGATGAACAGAAGTATTGTCTAAAGGATTTTCGCCATTTCTCACCCTTAAGAATCCTGCAGATTGTTCAAATGCTTTTTGACCTAGTTTAGCCACGTTTTTAAGTTCTTTTCTGGAACTAAATTGACCTATTTCACTTCTGTATTTTACGATGTTTTCAGCTAATGATGGTCCAACTCCGGAAACATAAGTAAGTAAATATTTGCTGGCAGTGTTTAAATCCACTCCAACTTTATTTACACAAGAAATCACTACATTATCTAAGTTCTCTTGCAGATGTTTCTGATCCACATCATGCTGGTATTGTCCCACACCAATGCTTTTTGGGTCTATTTTGACCAATTCTGCTAATGGGTCCATCAATCTTCTGCCAATAGAAACTGAACCTCTTACGGTCACATCATATTGAGGAAACTCTTCTCTCGCAACTTTAGAAGCCGAATAAACAGACGCTCCTGCTTCATTTACGACAAATACTTTTACTTCTCTATCAAAGTGAATAGCTTTAACAAATGATTCTGTCTCCCTACTTGCTGTACCATTTCCAATTGCAATAGCCTCAATTTGATATTGCTCTACAATAGTAGAAAGTTTTTTCTTGGCCATGGCTGTCTCTCGTTGAGGTGCGTGTGGGAATATAGTTTCGTTTTGCAATAAATCACCATTGCTATCTAAGCACACTACTTTGCATCCACTTCTAAAGCCTGGGTCAATTGCTAATACTCTGTACGAACCTAACGGAGGCTGAAGTAACAATTGCTGAAGGTTTTGTGCAAAAACTTTAATAGCCTCTTCATCTGCTTTTTGCTTGAGTACTTTCGTTAATTCATTTTCCAAAGAAGGCTTGAGCAACCTTTTGTATGCATCTTTGATAGCTTCAATTAAGAAAGCGTCTGGATTGTTAGTTTTTACTATTCCTTTTTCCAATATTTGCAGCGCGGCCTCTTTGTTAGGCTCTATTTTAACCTTTAACAATCCTTCTTTTGAACCTCTGAGTAACGCTAATGTTCTGTGAGATTTAACTTTAGAAACAGGTTCTTTGTAGTCAAAGTAATCACTGTATTTTTCTGCTTCTTCGTCTTTACCTTTAACTATTTTTGAAGTAATAATGGCTTCTCTTTGAAACAGTCTTCTTAGATTTTCTCTGATATAAATTCTTTCTGCTATCCATTGTGCGGCAATGTCTTGTGCTCCAGAAATGGCATCTTCAATATTTTGAATATTTGCATTTTTAAATCTGCTGGCCGCAACTTCCAAAGATTCATTATGCTGCGCCATGAGTATTTTAGCTAGGGGTTCTAATCCATTTTCGATGGCAACATCCGCTTTGGTTTTTCGTCTTGTTTTATAAGGAAGGTAAATATCCTCCAAAAGCGTCTCATTCCAGCAATCATTTATTTGTTTAGTTAGTTCAGTGCTTAACTTCTCTGCTTGTTTTATGGCTTCAAGAATGGTGCTTTTTCGTTTAGCAATATTTTCAAATCGAGCATACTCTTTTTGGATGGATTCGATTTGCACTTCATCTAAATTTCCAGTGGCATCTTTACGATATCTGGATATGAAAGGAACTGTTCCACCTTCTTTAAGAAGTTCTAAAGTTTTGGATACCTGCCAATCTTTTAATTGTTCAGACCGGGATATCTCAGAAATAAAAAAGTTTTGCATTTATCGTTAAAATTTAAATCGTATTAAGATACCTGTTTGAAACGAATTGACAGGAACTTCAATCGGAGGATTAGAATCGTATTGGATATTTAAATTAAAGACCAAAGAGATGTGTTCAGTAAGATTATGGGTAATATTTGAAACATTGGAAAGTCTAAAGTCTGAAAAATCTCCGATAGATGGTTGATAATACATTATTGTTTTCAATTCCCATATTTTACTAATTTTCCAATCAAAGGAAAGGTAATTCGAGTTTCTAATCAAGTTACTGTATTCCGGAATGGTTGTTTCTTCATATTCATACATCAAAGACCATCCATAACTCAAATAGACTGAATCTGTGTTGATTATTTTAAACCTAAATCCAGATCCTAGAAGTAATCTTTGTCGGATTTTCTGCACGCTATTGTATTGAATCTGTGCGTAGGATTCCCATTTAAGATCTTTGTCTGGAATAACTAGATTGCTGTACCTATAATGCGCAAATCCATAATTGACTAAATCGCTTTGATTACTTCGAACCAAGGAGATGTCATTTAGAAACAAATGGGTGTGATTTTTTTTTCTGTATTGAATACTCACCTTGTTGGAAAGCTGCCAAACCATTTGTGTGTTTTGAGTGTACTTTGCATTAAAATCAATGTTGCCTTTCCAGCCTTCTTCGTTGGAGTTAAGTCGTTTTTCTTCAATGTTGATTAATTGTGCATTGACAGTAACGGAAATAGATTGAACTATAATTAAAACGATAAAAAAAGGAACGCAACGCAACATGAAATCTCTATATTTCTTTACTTATTATTCTACAAGATGGATTGGACTTACGGGCATGTTCAAATCCTTCTTGCCACCATTTTTTCATTAACTCAGGTCTAAATACAAATGGAAAGTCGGTTAGCATATATGGAGTGTGAAAAGTTCGCACTTGCACGTTTCTGGCTTTACTTTTTAATTTTCCGATAATCAGGTCGTCATAGTAGATTTGTTCCGTCATAAACCCAAATACACGCATTAAAGAGCCAAAGGCATTGGTAGTTGGTTCAAAATTTCTATCTAACGTTTCTGGTTCTAATATAATAACATCAATGTTCTTGGCTCCTAAATCAATTGCCGCTTGTATGGGTGTATGGCTGCCGAAACCTCCATCTGCATATTCAGATCCATGCTTGTTGACAATGCTCATAAAGGGTACGTAGTTAGCTGAAGCCCATATCCAGTCAATAAAATCGGTGTAAGAATAATCAGTGTTGGACTTAAATTCAGTTCTAAACTTTGTTAAATTAGATACTGATACAACCACTTGCTTTCTCCTTTCAATTAGTTTTTCGTAGTCCTTTTTAGAAAGTCCTTCTTTTATCAATCTTCTTAAATTGATTGAATCACCGAAAGTTTGTTTTTTCCATATAAACGACTTAATCATGTTCCAGTGATTAATGGATACCGAAAATCCATCTTTAGACTCTTTACTTTCCTTTATCTTAAATGGGTTTATATGAAAAATATCTTTTTGAGTTACATTGGTATATACCTCTTTGATTTTATCAATTTCACCCAATGCTAAATGACTAATAAGTAAACTGCCTGTACTAGAACCAACAAATAAATCGTATTCTGCACCGCAATTCTTCATCAAGTATTCCGCAATACCACCAGCAAATGCACCTTTACTTCCCCCTCCTGATATTACTAAAGCATTCATCTTTTTTGAACTGATTTATTATTGCAAATATACTTGTTTAATACTAGAACCATAAAGCCTTTGTACTTTATTGACCTAAAAAATAAAATTCATAATACTAATAAATACTTTTAACCTTGTTTCTTTTATTTCTGTCCAATGATTATAACTTTATTAGATTCACTTACGTTCTTATACTAAGACAAAAAATGAGAAGGAATGAAGGGGAGTAAAAAGGAATGTAGTTTTGGAGATTTGATATATGATGAAGAAGGATTTTTAGTCTTGTCTTCTAGCGTAGAACAATTTAGCCTAGAGAATTACGAAGAGTTATTGGAATCCATCAAAGAACTTTCTAATGGGCAACTATTACCATATATGAGTGATGAAAGAGGGAAGCAAAGATATATGGACAATGACTCAAAAAAGTATATTAATGACCATATGCATAAATACGTTTCTGCCTGTGCAATAATGGAGGATTCAGCCGTCTTAAGGTTTTTGACTCATACATTTGTTGCAATTTATAGACCTAAAGTTCCAATTAGAATGTTTAAATCAGAGAATGAAGCTAGAAAGTGGATGAAAAGTTTTATTTAATTGTTTTCAATTGCTTCGGTATCACCCACAGAAAGATTGTTGCCATGAGTACTTAATAGCCATATTCCTCCTTTGAAATCAATGGCGTATTTTGATTTTTCTAAGAAAAACTCCCATTTAAAACTCTTGTTCTCACTGTCTTTTAATGTGCTAATTAAAATAGCATTGGCATAATTGTCATACCAAATCAATTGTCGCTCCACATTCACATAATAACTAGTTAACTCGTTATTGAATCTTATTCGGTGAGTGAGTTCTTCGTTTATATTGGTGTTGTCGGTTTGTTTGAAGTTAGTAATACTTTTGTTTTTAAGGTTTTTGGCTTGATTCCAACCTTCAGAAATCGCAAAAACTCTTTTTTCCAAAGGAGGGTGTGAATGAGAACCATGCGGATTGCCTTCACTTTCAATACAAATTAATGCTTCATCCAGAGATGCACCCATTTGATAGAGTATAAATCCAGAAAACTTATCCGCTTCAATTTCATGTTCATATGAAACGGTGAACTTGGTGATGGTGTGACCTAATAAATGATGTCCTAACTCATGTGCAAGTACACTCCACGCTGCCCAATCTGTGTGCAGAGAGTCTGTAATTCTTTTTAGAAAGAGTGGGTTGTATTTGATAAATCTTTTTCTTCTCTTTATGAAAGCATTGGCATTTTTAATATTGTAATCCTCTACAATTTCAAAATTGGGCTCTAATCCACAGTAATAAACAATTTGAGAAACGGCAAATTTGGCATCTCTGTCGGAAAGGTAGTTTTCTTTGTGAGTGGTGTCTGTCGGGGGCGATTGAGAAATATAGTTAGAGAAGATGAGGATAAACCACAGCAAAAGATTAAATTTGCGCATAGTTTTTGCAGTCTTTTCTACGAAAGCATTTATTATCATTGTTTTTATACAATTCATGAGAACTACATTATATTTAATCTTACTAATTTCTTTAAACGCTTGTTTAGGTAATTATCCTACCACAACTCCCTCTTCTTCAAATGTAAGTAAAATATCGAAAGAAGAAAAAGTAAAAGAAGGAGTATCGAATCATGTCAAAACCGCTTTTGCTAGTGTGGGATCATACAAAAATTTTAAATTTGGAGAATTGTACATGCTAAAGCCAAAAGAAATTTTGGAGTTAGATGAAATGATTGAAAAAAAGAATCAATTACCATTGTTATATGAGTATTATGGAGACTCTTTAGAACAAGTTATAGAGGCTCAGGATGTTAAAATAGCTTTTAAAAAGCAAGAGATTCAAGATAAAGGAATTTATCCATGGTATGAAATTAATCACATTTTTGCTATACAGCCGGTAACAGGTGACTCAGCCACTGTTTATGAATATGATTTTGAGGTATACCCCAATTACACAATTAAAGAGGCACGTCAGCATATGATGTTACCTTTAAGTAAAAAAGAATACAGCACATTCAAGATCTTTATGAATCAAAGCCCCGTTTATGAAAGCAGTAATTATGGGTGGGCGAATGAAATGAATAGTAGTTTTTACACAACTTGTTACGCAGCGTTGGAAAGTGAAACAGAATATAAGGGTGAATTGCTAAAAACAATTATTCGAATGACTGATTATATACGTGCTAACAATCAGTTTAATGAAAAGGATTTTACGCTTAAAGTAGTGCAAGAATGGGAGAAAGTAAATCTTCCTGAAGTAGTCTCCGTTGGAAAATATGAGAAACTGGCGCCATTTATAAGTAAGGTCGATGAAGTTGATGTTATAACAGGATATCAATTAAATCATATTGTAAAAGAAGACAGTGTAAGCAAGAGTGGTTATTCGTTCTTGTTTGATTTAAATTTTGTATTAACATCAGTAAAAGAAAAATAAAATGAAACATTTATTAATTATTTTAACCGTTCTGTTGTCTTTTGGAGCCAATGCTCAAAGTGATGACGAGTTGGCAACAATGATTGCAAGGATTTGTAAATTGGACAGCGTAGATCAGATTTTGGGACAAACGGAAGAAGGAGATTCTCTGAGAACATTTAATTTTCTAACATTGGATTATGAAGAAATGGGGGCTCCAGTATATGATTTTGATAAGATTAGAGTTGCTTTTGATTTAGGAAGTAACCTATTGATGGCTGGTAAACCTTATGGTAAAATTGAACTGGGCAAGTTTAGTAAATCCAAGGGAGAAATAACTGTTATTTTGGCTAGAGTAGGAGATAGAACTACTGAAGGTAAATGGACTTATGCTACTTACAATTTTACGAAACCTAAAAATGGTAAATGGTTACTTGCTGGAAGTAAATATTATTTCACAGAGAAATAATTACTCTTCTTCTTTACTGTGATCGAATGAGGTTGGAAGTAAATTAACACCATATTTAGCGCTGATTTTGATTAGAAATGGAAGGAGTAAGGAAGAACCTGGAATCATAAAAAAGGGAATACCAATACCAACCATTTTGAATAAATCATAAATCTGAGTTTTCAACTCTTTCTCCTCCTCAGGTGTGACACTTCCATCTGCAAGGAATTTAACCAATATTTTTGAAGCTTCTCTAGTTTCTTTGGCTTCGTTACCAAGGTCTTTTGCAAATACTTTCATTGCCTTGGCCGCCTTTTTACGATTCGCTTTTAATCGATTAACGAATTCACGTTGACCGGCTTGTTCCAAACTGGTCAAGTCCTCATCCGCGATATTGTCAAAATCCTCTATGTTTTTGTTTCTCGATTTCACGTTGCAAATTTAGTCTATTTAAATGAAAAGAAGTTAGGACCAAACTATTATTAGATGTTTAAAGTAAATGCTCCGGAATCTCTCAAGAAGTGAATAGTACATCCATTAGCTCCTTTCATGGAAACTAGGTTTTTTAGTTCTGTTCTCAATTTATAATTGCACTGATTTCCTACGATTATGTATGTAGGCTTCAAATTTTCAATAATGGGAGAAATGTTTATTTGATCTTTAACGTCTAAATATAAGATGTCTATTTCTCCTTTAAAATAGTGTGACTTTGATTCAGTAATGTGGTATATTTTGGTGTTGTAAAATTGATAAACTCCACTGTTAGCTAATAGATTGGGAGTTTCAAAAGTTGCATGAATTGGGTGTGTTTTTGGTGGTTTCAGGTCAAGGTCAAACCAATGATGGTGTACGTTGAATAGCATAGCACTTCTGTTATTGATTAAGGTGCTGTCTGCTATGAAGTAATGATTTTCTTGAGAAATGAAGTCGATGTTGGGCTCGCCTTTTATTTGATATATAGTTATTTCCTTGTGGTCTTTAAGTTGATAATCCTCCCCAATATCATTTGAAATGAATGCTATGATTGTGGCTAAAGAAAGGACTAAGTATTTCATTTTTCTCGTTTCATAACTTAGAACAAATAATAAAATGATTAGGTAGATTAACCAACTTTCAAATATACTTATGCTAATACCTTCGATTAAGGAATAAGGCAACTTATCTATATAAATAATAAAGGAGTTTACTCCCATGATGAATGTACTTAGGCACCAGCCAATACCACTTCCTACGAATGGAATCCATCCTAAAATAAAAAGCAAAATACCCATTCCAATAATAAGCATTGCGGCTGGAATTACGACAAGGTTAGAAATGAAAAAATAAGTTGGAAATTGATGAAAGTAGAGTAGTCCTAATGGAAATGTGGTTAGTTGTGCTGCTATTGATACAGAGGTAATCATCCAAATGTAATTTAGATATTTGTTCTTCACATAAATTCGTTTGTAGATCAAATTTTGAAAATAAACAATTCCTAAAACGGCTAAATAACTGAGTTGAAAACCAACTTCCATTATAAGATAGGGGTTAATACAAAGTAGCACAAAGGCAGATGCAGCAAGTGTATTGTAGATACTTGCTTTTCTTTGGAAAGCACCTCCGGCAGTAACAAAACTAAACATCGTAGCAGCCCTCACCACAGAAGGACTTAATCCTGTAATTGTTGCGTAAGACCATAATGCCAAAATCAGAATTATCGCTTTGCTGAGTTTAAATTTGTCCTTTTTGTCAAAAAGGTTTAAAATGAAATTGAGTACCAAAAAAATAATCCCTACATGTAGTCCAGATACAGCAAGTACATGAGTAGCACCGGCACTAGAATAGGAATGTTTTAACTCTTCTCCTAAATCATCTTTGTAGCCAAGTATAAGTGCAGAAGCAACCGCTAGCTCGTTGCCAGATAATCCATTTTGTTTTAAGATTAGTAAAAGTTGGTCTCTGCACTGAGAGGCGAATTTGATTAGACCAAACTTACCATTTTCTATTTTTAAAAAGTCACCATGCTGGACAAACCCTTGTTGATAGATTTGGTTAAAAGAAAGGTATTGTTGGTAGTTAAATTGACCCGGATTAATAGGGGGAGAGATAGTAGCCAAGTTACTTTTAATGATAAGTTTGTCCCCTTGTATCAAGGACGAACTAGCACTGTCTTTAGCGAAATAAAGAAGTGCTTTACCATTAGTAGTAACCTGATTTTGATTAGAGTCTATGCATGATTCTATAGTTGCAACTATTTGAATGGAGTTCTCTTTTTCCTTTGGTAAATCAACTACTTCAACAATGTATTTGACTGAGTTTTGATTGTGTTTTTGATAATGTAGCGTGTCATTTTTAGCAGTGTTGAATATCACAATGTTGACGCCTGCTAGAAATATAGTAAAATAGAAAATCGCTCCAAAAAACAGTTCTTTATTAAGTGAAGGCTTTCTTTTCGTAAGAAAAAGGGAAACTGACAATGCTAAAAGGGAAATTACAAATGATAGAGTCCAAAACGAATGGGTGAAGTCGTTATAAATAGCCAAAAGAATTCCTGTAATCATTGGTAAAATGATTCTAACAAAAGGTACATTCTTCCAGTTGATAAAGGTTTTCACTTTTTCTTCAGTTGTACTAATTTAATAAGACCGTAATTCCCAACGCCTATACCATTTATATTTCCATCAGTTATTTCGCTAAATTGAATAGCATTGAAACCTATTGTGTCGAGCATTTGCCAGTTTTTACCTCCGTCATAGGAGATGTCTGTTCCATTGGTTCCGGTGGATATATATGTGTCTTCAGTTACATGTGTTACACAACTTCGATAGCCTTGAATACCTTTAGAAAGTAGCCACGTCTTTCCTCCGTCATTAGTGTATATTTTGCTGCTGTCGCATTCCGGATACTCCCAGTTGCCACCAACTGCAACACCATTCATTTCATCTTTGAAGTCCAATGAGTAAATGCCTGTTCCTGTTTGGTGTTTGGGCATCGGAGTATTTTGACTTGTCCATGACTCTCCGTAATCCGTTGTTTTAAACACTCTTACTTCGTCTCCTCCCCATCCTATATAGGCTACACCGTTACCTATACAGTCAATGCTTGTTCCTGAAGCGGCAAAACCAGCCTCGTTGAGGGCTAGTTCCGGTAATTTTGAAGAGGGTGCTCTCATGAATTTCTGATCAGCCGTTAATTTAGTTACATAAGGATATAAGTCGACAGGGTCGCCAAAGAGTATTCCTTCTCCATTGTCCCAAAAGTCCATTCCATCAAGAAATGCCAAAGAATCTTCTTCTTGATTTATCCGAACATCATTATTTTGGTCTTGAATTATCAAGGCTGCAGGACTTTGGATACTCATAAGGTACAATGTTTCGTTAATGAAGTGAATATCTCTAAAATGGTATTGGAAACCCAGACTATCTTTAATGTTTGTTTGATTTTGAAAATTATAGGTCATGACCGTACCTTTAGATCCAGCGATGAACGCGTCATTGTCTTGAATAAATAATCCTCTAAAATGTTCGTTGTTTAAACTGGTATCGGAAATGATGTCTTGATAAGTGAGTTGGTATTCTTCAACCGAATTTGATTGAGAGGTATCTTTGCTGGTGTTTTTAGGCTGTGGTTGTTCTTTTGTTTCAGTAATGCACTGTGTGAAAAGCAAGAGTAAAAATGCGTTAAAAACTAAGATAAACTTCATGTTACTTTTAAAATTTATAGACCAAGTAAACATCAAATAATCCAATTTTAAATTCTGGGAAATTTTTTGGCTCCGGTAATTCTTCAAGCGGATCTTCCAAAATGCTGCTGGTTAAAATGAAGTAATTAAACTGAGGAGTAAGTTGAAAAGTGAATAAGAAGTGGTCGCTCATAAACCAATCAAATCCGAAAGAAACGTCTAATCCTAAATCAAGATATTTACCCTCCGTTCTACCAATGTCAAAGGTTGGGATGTCACCATTTAATCTGTATGTGTTGGATGAATCCTTCAAGTAGTTTCTACTGAAGTAGCTTTGATTGTATTCGCCATAGCCTATAATTACGTCAGCGCCTACGTGGAGTCGAGAGAATCTGTATCCCTTTAATTCTTCGAACCCAAATCTTATGTCAAATGTTTTATAACTGTTATTAAAAAATCGGGCATCGTAACTAGTGTCCGTTGAATTCACGATTTTAAAATAATTAAAAGGTAAAATGTTAGATTGTGTAACATTGTTA
This sequence comes from uncultured Flavobacteriales bacterium, assembly GCA_913064955.1. Lineage (GTDB taxonomy): Bacteria > Bacteroidota > Bacteroidia > Flavobacteriales_D > Parvicellaceae > Parvicella. Next base: position 8,698 of record CAJYBK010000003.1, on the reverse strand, counting down.
ATGCTTACTCTAAGATTTTTCTCTCCCAAATTATACTTATAAATAGCGGAAAGTTTGATGTCCTTGCTGTCATTTCCAACAATACTCGTTACTAATGGCGTAATGTTTAATCCAAGGCAATGTGGGAATTCCTCTTGAGGAATAACAGTGTCATTGGTATAGTATGCCGTAGAATCTATTTGAGCAAATGAATGCCCTAAAACTGCAAGCGATAATATGATTACAAAAAACCTCACCCTATTACTTTATTAACGGCATTAATGACAGTACTAATAACTGTTTCAACTTGTTCATCAGTTAAATTATAAAATACAGGTAGTGTTATTTCTCTTTCAAAATTATGATAGGTATTAGGAAATTGATCTATCGAGTATCCTAAGTTTTTATAGTAAGTAAGCATTGGGATAGGAATATAATGAACATTAACCGCCACTTGATGTCTTCCAATTTCATTGATGATTTCATCTCTTTGAATTTCATTAATGCCTTTGATACGAAGCATATAAAGGTGATAAGAAGATGTAGCATTATAGTTTTGATAAGTAGGTGTAATTGCCCAGTCTTGGTCATTAAATCCCTTTGTGTATTGGTCAAAAATTGACTTTCTACGTGATAATGTGTCTGGGTATCTCTCTAATTCTACTAATCCTATTGCTGCTTGCAAGTCTGTCATGTTACATTTAAAACCTGCTTCTATGATGTCATATCGCCAAGCTCCAATCTGAACTTTACTAAAGGCATCTTTTGTTTGGCCATGTAAAGAAGAAACTTTAAATTGTTGTTTTAAAGTGGCATGGTCAAAAAGGTCAGCAACGTTAAAACAAACAGCACCACCCTCTGCCGTAGTAAGGTTTTTTACAGCATGAAATGAGTAGGAGGTCATGTCTGCCTGATGTCCGGTAAATTGTTTGTTGTACTTTGCTCCAATGCTATGTGCTGCATCGGCTACAATCATAATCCGGCCTATTTTCTCTTGAACATCATTGCTAGGTTGAAAAAGACTTTTTATTTCTTCATCATTTACAATAGCCTTTAGACTGTCGTAATCTGCAGGAAAACCTGCGATGTCTACAGCTATGATCGCCTTAGTATTCTTGGTAATTGCTTTTTTTACTGCTTCCGCATTAATGTTGAAATCATCTTTATTAACATCAACAAGCACAGGTGTAGCTCCTCTGTGAATTACAACATTAGCTGTTGCGCAATAAGTATAAGCCGGAACAATTACTTCATCTCCTGCTTTTACGCCTAAAAAATTTAATATTAATTGCATTCCTGCAGTAGCACTATTCAAACAAACCACATGGTCAGTTTCCAGATAGGTCGCCAAATTTTCTTCAAAAAGTTTGGTTTTCGGACCAGTAGAGATCCATCCAGATTTCAAAGCTTCTGTTACAGAGTAAATTGTTTTCTGGTCAATTCTGGGAGGTGAGAATGGAATCATAAGATGTGTCGTTTGTAATGTGAAGATAGTTAATTTTCAGCAGGTTTAAATCTTTCAATAAAATAATATGCTGCAACAATAGCAATGATATAATACAAGGATTGGGTAACAGTAAACCAAATCAAAGAAGTTTCAGCATCAGCATATAGACGATAGGAAATGAAAATGCTCAACCAAATAAATAACAAGTGTATAATGTCAAAAAAGATAAGCGTTCTCTGCTGATTTACTTTGATGTAAATGTATGACAAGGATGATGAGACAAACATAATGGACATCCATATAGACATAATTCTTACAGTAGGTAGAAGATTGGTCCATTTAGAACCAAGAACTGCAACAATTAGTGAGTTTGGCACAAGGTGAAGAGTAATTAAAACTAGGCCGGCAATTCCAATAAGCCTTAATAGCCAATAAGTGTAGTACTTTTTTAATTGCTGCTTATCATTGATTTTGGCAATATTACTAAAAAATACTTGCGCAAAAGCAGAGGAAATAATTGAGAAACCGATGCCTAAATAGTATTTGGCAGCACCAATCTCTCCTGAGATATCTTCACTATAATAGGTAAGAAAAAGGTGAATTAGAAGAAAATTAATAAAGGTCCCAATCAAGGTTCCAGGTGTGGAGTAAAGAATAAAATCCTTGTTTTTTTGAATCAAACTTCTATTATTAACTGCAATGCTTTTGTCCAACTTCGGCTTGGATGAGTAGTACTGTTTGAAAAGTAATAAAGCCGCCACGATACTTCCAAATACTTTGCCCAATATTAACCCAGCTGAAGTAAATTTGGATATTGCAAATGTGAACTGTCCCAAAGCACTTCCAGAATTTTGAATGATTTTATTGCTAGCTATTGTTTTGAACTTCTGCTCTCTAGTAAACCAAGAAGTAAAGATTTGAACCATTCCTAATGAAAAAATAGCAATTGGAACAGTTATTAATAATAAGGGACTATCCAGAACAATTTTAAAAGATTGGTTAATGAATATCCCAATCAACGCAATAACTCCGCCTATTAGGCTAAAAAGGAATAAAAACTTAATACACAGTTTTATGAGATGATAGGCTAAATTATTATCTCTTTCAAGAATTATGGCAGTTTCTAATCTCAATGCTCCAATGGCAGCAAAGATTGAAACGAATTCGAAAAACCACATGAAATTACTTAAGTCAGAAGGAGAGTAATATTGCCGAATTAAGTAAGTGAAAGTTGCAAAAGAAATGATCTGAGCTAATATTGTTCCAGACATTAATGTAGCAACATGCTTAAGTAGATTATTTTTTGAATTTTTATCCAAAACTAACGACTTAAGGTTGTGTTTTGACTGGTTGGGCCCTTCGATAAAATGAAAAAGTCTAGAATCCCTTTTAAGTATCCAAGGCCATATGAATAATGTAAAATCCAAAAGGTCCAGGTAATAATTGCTATTTCTTTTGGGTTCTTTGATTTACGAAAGGCAAAAAATAGACTTATTCCAATGTAAAGCAACATCGTTGCCCCAAAAGCAATGGCTATATATGAATTGAATAATGACAACAGGAGACCCAAAATTGTATAACTTACTAGAGCAAACGGGAATAACTGTCTTATTGTTGTAATGCTTTTTACTTTTTTATTGACGTAAACTTTCCAATAGCCATATTGATAATATTGCTTTTTTAGATTTCCAAAACTAGCTCGGACCATATATTGAATTACAGCATCTTTGTTTTGGTAAATTTTATAACCTTGAGATGTAATACGATAGTTATACTCATCATCCTGATTTCGAACAAGTTTTTCATCAAAAAGTCCAAACTCTTCAAATGCGGATTTAGGATACATAGGAGTGCCTACTGTGTCTACATATCCGGAAGATTTGGCAATTCTAAAGTTGCCACCACCAACGCCAAAAGGACTGTCCATTGCTAAAGCAATGATTTTACTTTTTTCATTTAGATAAACATTCTCCACTCCACCTCCAACACATTTAATACTAGCATCTATTTGAAAAGACTTCAGAGCTTCGCTCAAGTAATTTTGTGAAAGAAACTGGCGAGCACCTACTATTTGAATGTACTCCCCTTTGGCGTTATTAATACCAATATTAAATGCAGTAGGTGTTGTTTGAGCATCATTACTAATAATACGAAGGGATAGGTATTTAGTTTGCAATTGTTCTACCTTTGAAATAGTCTGGTCAGTGCTAAGACCATCAATTACTAAGACCTCTAATTCTGTATCTTCAGGTAGTTGATTATCATAAATGTGTTCAATACATTTCTCAATCGCACTTTCCTCATTTCTAGCTGGAATGATAACGCTAAGTAACATTATTTGTTAAGTTTTTTAGCTGGAACACCTGCTACAACACTATTATTTTCAACGTCTTTTAATACTACACTTCCCATTCCGATGGTAGAATTAGTGCCAATGTTCTTTTTTTGCATGATAGAAGACGAAGGCGCTACCCATACATTTTCACCAATAGTTACACTTCCAGCAATCATAGCATTTGCAATGATCAGTGAGTTTTTCCCAATGGTTACGCCATGTGCAATATGAACTAAATTGTCTACTTTGACATTGTCCTCCAGTACAGTTGCGCCTAATACAGCCCGATCAATGCATACATTATTGCCAATTTCTACATTGAAACCTATGACAACTTTGCCAATGTGAGGAATTACTTGGTAATTTCCTGATTCATCTTTTTCATATCCAAAACCAACTCCTCCAATGGTGCAGTTACATCCTATTTTAGAGTTAGCATCTATTGTTGTGTCCTTTTTTATGACTGTGTTATGACCAATTTGTACACCTTCAGCAATGCTTACATTTTTTTCTATTACCACATTGTTACCAATAGAAACCTTGCTTGAACTGATTTGCGCTGATGGGTGGATTACTGCAGTAGGTGAAATTCCATACTCCACATCGTTATCCTGAAACAGCAGTAAACATTTAGCAAAGTATTGTCTTGGATTACTTGTTATAATGTAATTAGCTTGGCTTGAAAATCCACTTTTGGATAATTGTTCGAATGAATGCTCTGAGACTATAAAAGTTCCTTGTTGTTTTAACTTAAGTTTTTCCCAGTTTTTATCGTTGCACCATGACAAAATATGATTAGAAAGAATATCATCATCTATGGAAAGAATGTCTTGGATTTCTTCTTTCTTATTTCCCTGAAAGGATATAAATGGAATATTTAACAAGATGTCATTTACGATCATAGGATAATTCTTACAATTTCAAAAGTTTCAGCGTATTGCGCACCTATTTGCACCCCTCTAGTTGTTGCTAATGATTTTATAAAATTTTCATTTGCGTATGGACGGTGTGCTTGAGACTTATATTGTTTTAAAGCTTTCACTTTGGTGTTAATATTTTCTTCAGACAGTATTGAAAAAGATGAGGTACTGAAGGTAATGTTGTTCCAAGGCATTTCATAAGATAACAATGTTTTAAATTTGAAAGCTCTTAACCCTTCTTCTGCGATTGTTTTATGATCCTGATGAATGTCTGTTAAAGCAGGTATGAAAATGATATCTGGATTAATTTTAGTCCTAAGTTTTATTAAGTCATCTAGAATTTCTTGTCTTCTGTAATTGAAAGTACGAACGTCATAATCAAACAGAATTAAGTTTTCTGGTTTTATCCCAAGAGTTAAAGTTGCTTCTTTCACTTCAGTTATAAGTATGTCTGAAGGGAATTCTTTTAAAACCGATTGTTGACAAGCCGAAAATGCTGCGTAATAGACGTCATTACCTTCTTCAATAAGTTTGTTTATTGTTCCGCCACAACCAAATTCGCCATCGTCTGTATGAGGTGCTAAAACAAGTACTGTTTTCATAGATGTTGTTTAAAATAGATTATTGTTCCACGAAATTAATACTAATTTCTGAGTGATTCTTGTTGCAATGGTTTATTTTCCTAGTTTTTGGATAGAGTTGCGATGAAAAATGTAGTAAAAAATGCGATAAAAACAATGCCGGATTGTGTTTGAAGTACAGACTCAGTAAGAAAGTTTAAAGCAACAATGGTTGCAAAAATAACGTAAATGAAATGTTGCTGTTGTTTGACGCGAAAAGAGGGAATTACAAGCAATAAAACGAGACTTAAAAAGCCTATAATACCCGATTTAGTAAGCGTAGTGAGGTATTGGTTGTGAGCATTGAAGTTTTTAAAAGCTAATTGGTTGTGCCCCTTTTCTATAAACTTTGCCGTCATCGCTTGATTAATGTCACCAGTTCCTGTGCCCAATACCGGTTGCTCATTGAATAACTCCCAACTTACTTCCCAACTGATGAGTCTTATGCCTGTAGAAGACTCAGTGCTTTCTTCAGTGTTTAATGCGGAAAATGTCTCTGAAAACCTGCTTCTTACTGAGTTGCTCAGTGTAAAACTCAATATTATAATTGTAGATATCAAACCTAGAGAAAGTATTCCATATTTAATCTTCTTGTGTTTAATAATCCAATAGAAAATTGCGAATAGATGAATGGATAAAGTAATCAGTATGCCAGTTTTTGATAACAATAAGAGCACATAAATGGAGAAAACTGTTATCAACGTAAAGTTCCAATAACTGGATAGGAGTGTGGATTTCTTTGGGTGGAAGCCATTATAATATAGAAAGGCTATTCCAAAGGAAACATACATAGCCATATAACTAGTGTGATGAAACGGTGATATCTCTCCATAGAAGAATGAATGAATATCTGCATTGGCAAAGAATTTAATCGTTGAAAAAACAATGGCAATTACAATGGATAGAATAATTCCCTCAACAAAGTACAGCATCATTTTATGGAAAATAGACTTAAAGTCGAGATTTGAAAAGGCAAATATTATGGGAAACAGTAAAAATGAAGCATTGTTTTCAAGTTCAGAAAGCGCTCCGTCTTTGTTACTTGATAAAAAGTAGCCAAGCATAAGAATTAGAAAATATCCAACAACCCATAAATAACTTAAGTCCCCTTTAGCGGGCTTTTTGATATTCCATAAACTACTAAGAAATAATAGGCCTATCACTGGACTCATAGCCATCTTATGCAACGGAATCATAAAGGCAGTAGCTAGAATCAGGTATAGATTACACTTATATTTTAAACTATCTTTGTCTTGCAAACTGATTTTATGTTTAAAGAATATAAATATTTGAAATTATTTCTGTCGGTCATTCTGCTGATTTTCATTGTCATGCAATGGAACAAAGATATTCAAAATAGTGTGATTATTTTCACGAACAAACTATCCTATGCTAATTCAGCAAAAATTGATTTGGAGTTAGATCAACCAGTTGAAATAGTTGTTGCCAAAACCAATAAAGAAATTGTTTACACCGGACCTTCAGATAAACTTAAAGAGCAAAGTTTAGATAAGGGCTTGTATAGCATTAATGATAAATATCCCCTAGTAATAAAAGGAGATAAATCAGAAGAAATTACGATAGTATTTCCTTATTTGAATAACCTGCTTTATTCTAAAGATGGCGGTGAATTGGTAATCAACAAAAAGAGTGATACTTTATCAATGAATTATCAAAGTTCGGTTACTGAAATCGATTTGAACATGTTTTCCATCCTAACACAATCAGCTAAGAGTTTTAATGTAATAACAGAAATAGATCTTCAAGATTCAAATGATTGGAATACTTCCAGGATTGTTATTCTCTATGGGAAAACAAAGTTTTATTCTGCATTGATGACTCAGAAAATAAGAGATTATGTAATGGCAGGCGGAAATATTTTGTTGATTTCAAGTGCTTACTCTGAGTATGATTTGAAGTTTGATGCTGAAAGTAAATTAATCATAAAGTCCAGAGACGAGAAAGGGAATATGGTTCGTCTTAAAGATAAAATACCCGTCCATGAAAGTTACGGAGGAATAGCGTCTTCAAATGTACTTACAATTTTCAATTCTCAAGTAGGACAAGAAAAGTACAACTTAATAACAGGCTCTTGGTGCAATTATGTTAACGATAATGATGAATCTACGTTTGAAGCATATGGTGATATCTCAATTGATGGCAAAATAAACACCAAAGCATTGATAGGGAAAATTAAACTATCTGAATCTTCTGGCTCAATTTTCTATATCGGTAGTGAAGATGTCTTATTGGATGTTAATATTCAAAATGAAGCTTGGAGTCAAGCAATTACAGAATTTGTGAAAAAGGCTATTATTGGTTAATAATTTTTTCGTAAAACTTAATTAGTTTCTTTTCTTCAGCTTGCCAAGATTGATTTTCAATGATGTCTTTTTGAAATTTGGTAATATTTTTTTGAATGCTTTCGTAATTATCCATTACATGGGTCATTTTTGAAACTACTTCTTTTGGAGAGTGTGGATCCACAAAGTCGACCACATCCTTAAATTCCTCCATCCAATAAGGGATATCAGACATAATTACAGCCATTCCATTAATTATGTATTCATAAAGTTTGTTTGGTAAAGAGTAAAGGTGATTCGGTGAATGGTGAAAAAGAACTAAACCTAAATGAGCATCCTTTAAAATTACCTGACAATCCTCAAAGCTCAAAGTACCATAGTATTTAACTTTACTCTGGTCCTCAATGATGTTTAAACACTCTGTTTCATATTCTTTGGACTCCCATCCACCCATAAGATGCAATTTAATGTCTCGTCCATCCAAAAGGTTTACTGCTGCGCAAATTTCTTTTATACCTCTCTGACGGGTTAATCCACCATGGTAAACCATGTTGAACGTACCTTGTCCAGAGAAAGACTTTACGGAAGGAACATCGGAATCAAGAATAGGGTAGTTGTAGATTGTTTCTGAGCATGGATGATTGAATGTTTCTGTAATTACAGGCAGAACAGAAATGATACCATCACATCTTTTTGATGCTGATTTCTCAAATTTGTCGTATGACTTTGAAACAAGTTTTCTAAGCCAATTATATTTTATCCAGTTTTTTGTTAAAATTGCCGCAGGAACATTCTCATGAGAATCATAAATAACCTTTTTACCTAGTTTTTTTAATTTTTTGGCGTAGGGTAACAATTCTGGGTCATGAAATTGATAGATGTCGGCATCAACCTTAATTGCAGCAGCAATAATTAGTTTTCGAAGTTCTAAGAAACGCTTTTTTCTATTTTTAATTTCAGGAAAAGAAACACCAATTACGTTCACACCATCGACTTTTTCAGTTGGTGCATTTGGAGCAACCAAAGAAACATTGTCAAAATGTTTTGCTAGAGAAATACATTGTTTTTTGAAAATTCTTATGTCATTCCAATTA
>CAJYBK010000002.1 GCA_913064955.1 uncultured Flavobacteriales bacterium | reverse complement strand
ATAGATGACTTTAATTGGACTATTTCGCTTTCTTTCTGGCTCAATAAATCTTTTGCCACCTTAGATAAGTCTGAAGATTCCTTATTTATAAACTTAGCAATCAAAAACCCTAAAGCAGTTCCAATGACTAAACCAATTATGAGTAAAATTATTTCCATTTTTTATTTTTCTTAACTGAGATATTGATTTTAAATTATCTCCACACAAAGGTATATTAGTTGAACGTAAAAATTATACGATTGGAATGTTATTCCTTAAAAACCAACTCAATTATTTGAAGAAGCCATCTTTGCTCTCATTTTTTTGAGAATAATTCACTAAAATCAACCTATTGCATTAAATTTGTTCTATTAAGATGATTAACAATGAGTAAAACAGAAATTTTAGAAAAATTAAACGCTTTAAAATCTTTAACAGATACAAAAGCAATTCAGAAGGAATTACGTCCTATTACTTCAGAATTTTACTCCTTATATAATAAGGAACAAAAAGAACTGGAGGAAAAGCAACTGGATCTAGAAGCGGAAATAGAAATTGATGAAGAAAATGATCAACTTAACAAGGATATTATTGCTTCCATTGAAGACATTAAGACTAGAATTGTAGAACTAAAGAAAGCTGCGGAAGCAGAAGAAAAAGAAAATCTTAGTGCAAAGCAAATTCTAATCAAGCGTTTTCAATTGCTTATGCAAAATGAGGAAAACATTGGTATTCTCTTTAACACAATTAAAGAAATTAGAGAAGAGTGGAATGCAATTGGCAATATTCCAAAAGCTAAATTTCAAGATATACAAGCTCAATACAGTCAGTTAAACGAATTATTTAACTATAATGTAAACATCTACAAAGAATTACAAGAAAACGATTTGAAAAAGAATTACTCTTTGAAAAATCAAATTATACATCAGGCTAAGGAATTATTAGGAGAAAAGAACCTAAAAACATTAGACCAACAAGTAAAAGCACTTCAGAATCAATGGGAAGAAGTAGGTCCTACCTTCCAAGAGCATTGGGAGCAATTGAAAGAAGAGTATTGGACTACCATCAAAGCTATCTACGATAAAATAAACTCTCTAAGAGAGGCGAGAGAGAATGAGAAAACTGAGAACTTGCACAAAAAGCAGGCACTAATTGAAGAGGTAAAAACTTTTGCATCATCCCTTCCTGAAACACATGGAGCATGGGAAAAAGCAACACAGGCTATGAATGCTTTTCAAGAATCATGGAAGAAAATTGGATTTGCGCCTAAAGAAGTGAATGATAAAATCTGGTCAGAATTCAGGAGTTATTTCGACACATTCTATGAAACAAAAGCGAAATTTTACGAAAAGCGAAAAGAAGGCAATGATGAAAAGAAGACGTTAAAAGAGCAAATCATAGAAAAAGCAGATCAACTAAAAGAGATTACAGATTGGAAGGCAGGAACGGATTTAGCAATTAAATTACAAAATGATTGGAAAAAAATTGGTCATGCCGGTCAATATGCAGAGCAAAAACTTTGGAAAGAGTTTAGATCTAAATGTGATGAATTCTTCGCAAAGAAAGATGCTTACTACAAAGAATTAGATGCTGCTAATGAGGGTAATTTGAAATTAAAACAGGCTATTATTGCTGAAATCAATGATTTCAAAGGATCTGACAACGCCAAAGAAAACATTGAAGCGCTTAAAAGTTTCTCAAGCAGATTTGCAGAAGTTGGAAATGTACCTTTTAAGCAAAAAGACGCAGTATATAAGGATTATAAAACTGCGCTAGATGCTCAGTATGATAAATTGAAATTAAGTGGTAAAGAGAAAGACAAAGTTTTCTTCCAAGCCAAATTAGATTCAATAAAAGGTGCTGCTGATCCTTCAAGAATGTTTCAAAAAGAAAAAGATTTCTTAAGAAAGAAAATCAACGAGCTAACTAAAGAGGTGACCAACTATGAAAACAACCTTGGTTTTTTTGGCAAAAGTAAAAGTGCAGAAGCCCATCTTAAAGGAGTAATGGATAATATCCAAAAGGGTAAATCTGAAATTGATGCATTGAAGCAAAAAATGAAAGAGATTACTAAATTGGAAAAGGAGGTATAGGACGCCTTCATCTATTGAAAAACAACACTATTTAGTCATTTAGCATCAAATTTGCTAAATAGGATAAAGATTAAAAAAACACAACATGATTTCAAACTGAAACAACATACTTATTGCAACCTTACTGTTTGCGATGAGTGTCAACACTATTGCTCAGAAAAAGGATTTAACCATTGAAGATTGTGAATTAGGATACTACAAAGGACTCTATCCCGAAAGATTATCAGCGTTGCAATGGCTTCCTGATGGATTAAGTTACTCCTATAACAGTGGAGATAGCATTGTAATAGCAAATTTAAAAGGCAAGAAAAAATACATTTCCAAAGCTACTTTACTTAAAGCCGATTCGACCCTTAAGTACATGCCTTATGTAACTTGGCAAGATCCAGAAACTTTTATTTATTTCAGCAACGGAAAGTATAAAAAATATAATATCAGTAAGAAGATTGGAACCACTTTAGTAAGTGTTCCGGCAGAAGCCGTTAATATGGATAGGCATTCAAAAAACTATCAAGTTGCTTATACGATAGATAACAATCTATATTTGGCTACTTCAAGAAAGGAGAAAGCAGTTGTGTCTAAATCGTCAGATAAGAATATTGTTTCTGGACAAGCGATACATAGATTTGAATTTGGAATTAGTAAAGGAACATTTTGGTCTCCGAAAGGTAATGTTTTGGCTTTCTATCAAAAGGACGAAACTGATGTTGCAGACTACCCTCTTCTTGATATAACAACAACTCCAGGTAGTTTAAAATCGGTAAAATATCCAATGGCGGGGCAGAAAAGTGAATATGGAAAAGTTGGCGTTTATGACATGTTACATTCCAAAACTGTATTTCTAGAAACAGAAGGTGAAAAAGACCATTACTTAACTAATTTAGGTTGGGGTCCCGCTGAAAAAAGAATTTATTTAGCGGAGGTTAATAGAGACCAAAATCACATGTGGTTAAATCAGTACGATGCAGTTACAGGAAAAAAGATTAAAACTCTTTTTGAAGAAACAAATGAAGAATGGACCGAACCAGAGCATGCTGTTGAGTTCATTCCTGGAAAAGACAATGAGTTTTTGTGGTTTAGTGAAAGAAATGGATTTATGAATCTATATCACTATAACACTGAAGGAGAATTAATAGGACAGTTAACTGACTTTAAATTTGTAGTTCAATCTATTATTGGATTCTCGGTAGATGGGTCTAAGGTTTATATCGAAGCAACTAGTGAAGATGCGAAAGAAAATCATTGTTATGAAATAGAAATAGCTTCTAAAAAATTTAGACAAATAACTTCTGAAAAAGGAACCCACCATTGTCAACTATCTCCTGACGGGAATTATATTCTAGACACTTGGTCTAGTGTTACTACTCCAAATACAGTTGATTTAATAGATCTAAAAAAAGGAAAAGTAACTTCTATTCATTCTGCTGGTAACCCTTTGGAAAATTACAACCTTGCAAAAGTTGAGTTTTTAAAACTAAAATCTAAAGATGGTTTTGATTTGGAATGTAGAATTATGAAGCCTCATGATTTTGATGCTAAGAAAAAATACCCTGTGTTGGTGTATGTATATGGCGGACCTCATGCGCAGTTAGTCACTAATGACTGGCTCGGAGGAGCAAGACTATGGATGCATTATATGGCGGAACAAGGTTATGTAGTGTTTACATTAGATGGAAGAGGCTCTGCCAACAAAGGCTATGACTTTGAAAAAGTAATCCATCGTCAATTAGGTGTTGCTGAAGTTGAGGATCAAATGGTAGGTGTGGATTATTTAAAATCTTTACCTTTTGTAGACTCGAAAAGAATGGCTGTTCACGGCTGGAGTTTTGGAGGCTTTATGACTACTACATTAATGCTTAAGAAACCAGGAGTATTCACCACTGGAGTTGCAGGTGGACCTGTGATTGATTGGAAATGGTATGAAATCATGTACGGTGAAAGATATATGGATACACCTGAACAGAATCCAAAAGGGTATGAAGAAGCTGCTTTACAAACCAAAGTCAAAAACCTAGAAGGAAATCTTCTAATGATACATGGCACTGTGGATGATGTAGTAGTGATGCAGCATAATCTGGCTTTTGTGCAAGAATGTGTTAGCAATGGTGTACAAATGGATTTCTTTCCTTACCCAATGCACGAGCATAATGTAAGAGGTAAAGACAGAGTGCATTTGATGACTAAGATTATCGATTACATTTTGAAAAACAACTAGTACTCTCATTGGAGAAAGGTCATTTTAAACTATGACATAGGTCATATTTGTTCATTCCTGTTGCTATAATTTTGCAGTATAATAATAAAAACATAAAACATGAAAGATCAAATAGAATTAAACCCAGGAGAGATAAAATTAACATTCAACGAAGGTCATAGCGGCAAAGTTTATCTTAAAGATTTAGGATTGACTGCTTCAGATTTAAAATTAGAAAGCGGAAACTTACGTTTTGTAATTGAAGTTAACAATTTGACTGATGTTCATTTTTCTGCTGTACCAACTATTGAATTTCAGTATTCTGAAAACATGTCAGAAACTCATTGGGTTTGTGATTTTAACGGAGAAACAATTTCAGATAAGTTAGATCATCATGGACATGCTACTGTTATCTTATTAAACAGAAAGAAAATTGAATCTTTGGTTCAAAGACATGAAAATACTTTGATTGTACATGCTGATTTCCCAGCTCCTGCATCTATAGACCCTAGTAAGTCATTTATCTCTTTGTTTTAAGAGTTAATGAAGTATTCTTCTTTTGAAAAAGATTTTGTATTTGCAGAAGAGAAGGTCGATGTCAAATTAATACTTGAGACTTCTTTCACCAAAGAAATACGAATCCTTCTTAAACAAGGACAGATCATGAAGGAGCACAAAACTCCTTTTGCAATTGTTATTCACCTATTAAAAGGAGAGATTGAATTTGGAGTAGATGGCGTTAAAACCATCATTACTTCAGGTGACATTCTCACGCTTGACGGGAATGTACCTCACGACTTAAAGGCACTTAAAGAGAGTGTAGTGCGGTTAACATTATCAAAACTTGACAAAGAAGAAAGAGTGGAAGATGTAGCGAAAGCATAATCATTTCAAAAAAAATAAACTGTACCGTTTTCAATGGTCAGCATTATAAGGTATAAAGATTTCTATGAAATATTTATACCTTATTTTGTTTTTGACAACCACGTTATCTGCCAATTCTCAAAAGAACGAGTCCGTTAATTACCAAACTCAACTGGCTATTAGTAAAAAAAGATTGAGTAATACCGCTGACAGTATTTTTCAGTCTCAACTTCAAACTGAACTTTTAGAAAACATTTTTCCTCATTGGTATGGCACACCTTGGGATTACAATGGATACACTAACATTCCACAAAAAGGAGAAATAGCATGTGGCTATTTCATAAGCACCACGTTAAAGCATTTAGGTTTTAATTTAAACCGATACGATATTGCCAAAATGTATTCTTCTGATATTATAAAAGTGCTTTGTCATGATGATTCAAAAACATTCTATGACTTTAAATCATTTCAAAGATATTGCGACAACATGCAGGATGGCATTTATATATTAGGATTAAGCAATCATGTAGGGTTTCTATCCATTGAGAATGGGAAAGGCTACTTCCTTCACAGCGACTATTCTTCGGAAGATGGAGTGAGAAAAGAATCAATTGAAAATTCTTATGCACTAGAAAATTCTAATTCCTTTTGGGTGGGTAATTTTAGTAATCACCCAAAAACCATCAAATATTATAAAACAAACCAAGAATATGTGAAATTGGAATAACTCTACTATATTGTCTAAACTATATAGAATTGTTATATTTGAAATAATTGTAGCACCAATAATAATCACCTTAAATTATTAGATGAAACACCTATTCGCTTTTATTTTCCTTCTGTTATCACTACATGCTTTATCACAGGTAGAAGGATTTATTTCAGTCAATGGTCATTTTGGTTTATCTGGACTTTCAAAAACAGAATTTGATAGTGATATTGATAGTTACTATCCTATTGTTTTTTATGACGGCACTAAATCCGCAATTCAAAGTGGAGGCATTCAATTATCAGGAGGTGTAAGGTTGCTAGATCGTTTCTCGATTTCTATGGGTTTTTCAATAATGAGAAGAGGTATGCAAACAGATTTTGGTTATAATACTAGTCCTTATAGTTATTACTATGGTAGAGACATAAAACTAACACTAGATTATTATGCCATACCTGTAATAACTCAAGTGCATTTTTTATCTAAAAGAAACCTGACTTTAAATGTTGGAATTATTCCAGGCAGACTTGACTCAGCTGTATTTCAAGGTGATATGACATTTGCACACGAACTAACACCTGTAGGAGATTGGGGATATGATGAAGTGAGTGAATATGACTGGACCTCTAGATTAAATCCAAAATCCCTGATAGGACTATTGGGAATTGAATATGAGTTTATAATAAGCGAATATGTTTCTATTCCATTAGGCGTTAGTTATCAATTCGACTTTAAGAAATTAGGTATATGGTCTAGAAATAGAGAATTCGAAATTAGCGATCTAAAAAATTGGGGCTATTATTTCAATTTGGGCTTAAAATTTTCTTTTGGAAAGCAGAATTCACTATCAGAGACCCATTGACACTCCTCCACTTTTCATTAATTCTCTTAATATCATTTTAGCCGAGCGTTTCACATCTTTCTTAAATTCATCATTCGCTGGATTGTAATGATAAGGTTGTGTAGTATAATCGCAGGCAGATCGATATGTATCAAACAAGTCTTTTTCAAATTTGGCTTTAGAAACTTCTCTAAAAATACCTGTTGAGATATCAAATTGCGCTCTACCGGATAACATTATATCGGTTGAAGTTCCTAAATCCACTGCCACAGATGAAACTGCCAAGTCAATATTTTTTGACATTTTAATAATGTCATTTTGCATTTCCACTTTTGCATTTAATAAGTTTGATTTTAAATCAGTTATAATAATCAAATGACTGAACCTTTTATCGGACATCTTTTTGGCCAGGTCAAGTCCGACTTTCACTCCAGGTGTTGGGTCGGTACCTCCTTTTACAATATGATCTTCTAATAAAGTATTTAATTCATCTTCTGAAATTTCAGACTTACGTCCTATATACAATTGAGTTGCTTCCTGACTAAAAGCTATAATTGAAATCACAGCAGTTGGTGGAACTTGGTCATACAACCCATTCAGTACTTTGATAGCCCTATTCTTATTCTTGGACATTGAACCTGAATAATCCACTACAAAATGATAGTTCATCGTATCGTTATATTCGTTTATACATTCACATGGAATAGCACCAACATTGGTAGGCTTGTACAACTGAAAAATGGCACTTTTCAGTTCGGAAGGAGAAATATGTATAAAAGTGGCTTGATACGGCTCTAGTCTTTCAGCGCCCTTCGCTTTACTATCGATATGAATAACAGTCAATAGTCTTCCTTTTTCTTCAAAGTCTTTTTTTACAATTGCTTCTATATTATTATTTACTGTAAAATTTCCATCCGAAATTAAAATGACTCGTGCGGAATCTATTCCAGATGATGTCCAACTTTTAGAAGTTTTATCTAATCCAGCAAAGACATTAGTTCCTCCTCCTAAATTTACTCTTGCCAATAAATCATCAATGTCTTTAGGTGTATTATGCTCCATCTTTCCAGAAAAAAGCATTTTTGCATTTGAAGAAAATGTTGAAAATGTGATAGGAGTACCCAATGGTAATTTCGAAACAAGAGCTTTTAGATTATTTCTCAATGAATCGAAAACTCCATCTTTTCTCATTGATCCCGAAGCATCAATAGCAAATAAATACGGTTTTAACTTGACAGTGCTACTTAGTTCAATCGTTTCCTGCTTTGGAGGATCTGCACAACCACAGTCAACACTATCACTGAATGGTACAACCGATAAATCATCCAATTGGTAATATGCTTTTCCCTGTAGTCCATCTAGTTGAAAATCTGATCTAATTCCCAAATCCTTTAATTCTATGGATTCACTATTGGAAAATGCTCCAAAACTTAAATGTTTTTCTCCTCCATTGGCAATATAATAGCCATTAAACTTTTGCCATTTTGAATTGGTAACAAAATCTCCGTTGTTGGCATATAAATTTGCACGTAAAGTGGTAAGGTCAGAAATGTCTTCAATGAGATTTTCTTCGTTGTGAAATAAAACGCCAATTTGCGAAGCAGACCAATTTGAAGACCGGTGTAATAGCAAATGAAAACTAACACAATACGCTTGATCTTTTACTAGAGGCGATTTAAGTTCTCCGGTAATAAATTCTGTTTTTGTTTTTCCTTTTTTAGAACCTCCAAGTACTAATCCTATTGCCGCTTTTCCTGAGTTTGCTTTTGCCACACTTCTTTCTGGAGCTCTGTAAAAATGAGGGGACCTTTTATCTAATGGACTTAGCCAATTGTTAGCAAGGTATCCAGACTTTTTTAATTCTCTCGTTGCCCCCATAGGATAAGTACAGCCCTCGAACCCTGGATTGACTACTAGATTTGATTGTGCTCCAACGTTAGTGAGACAAATTAAAAAAAGAATGATATAGATAACACTTCTCATAAATACAAGTTAAGAAATACTAGTAAGGCAAACTTTATACCATGAAGTTCCGTTTATATCGCTAACATAGTTTATGTAACCTGATTAAATCAATACGAGCATCTATTGGATATTTGACATTCCTATATGATGACAAAAAGGCTTTTACTGAACCAACCAATATCTCCGCTTCTACCATAATGGGTAAATGGTTTTTATCATCAGTAACGTATACATTCATGAATTCCCCTTCTTCAAAAAGCGTTCCTTCCACAAGAAAAGGTCGAAATTTTATACACTTGTAATACTTTCCATTTTGATCTTGCGCTCTTGCCTTTCCCATGTACCTGACATAAACATTGGAATAAACTTCCTTGTCCATCATTAACTGTAACGGAATAGTGTCTCCAATTTCCATATTGTCAAAGTTTAAAGTTCTGGCGTAATATACTGCTGAAATCACATCAAAAGTACATTCTGGGAACTCAAATATTTTCTTTGTAGTAGTATCTTTTTTACTACAAGCGACCCTTGCCTCTTTTTTTTGAAGATCGAAGTTGTAATAATAATACAGGTCAAATCCTCCTTCATGGATATCACGCTCGAATAGATAAGGTTGTAATGTACTTTTATTAACAACAGAGGAATAGTGATCTCTTACTTTAAAGAAACTATCATATCCTTTGAGTGACTTTCCTTTTCCATCTAGTAGAAAACACTTCTCTCCATTGACAGTACTGTCTGAAACCTCAAAACGAACTTTACCTGCTGGCACCCATATTTTCTTTAGATTATAATAAGCATCATAATCCAAACGTTCACCAGCCTGAAAAGGTAATTCTCCAGGATCACATTGAGCAGAGGAATCAATAGATATCAAAAAAGCCAATACAAAAATAATTGTACTGGCTATTTTAAAATTAATTCTATTCAATATTCTATTTTGCAATAACATTAGCTTTTATTCTTACCATAGTGTTAGCAGGGCTTGTGTTTGCAGTAACCGTAACTATTTTCTCAATAGGTTGTCCTGCTTGTCCTGCATTTGGTGTAAACTTAACATCAATTGTGCCAGTCTGACCAGGTAAGATTGGCTCTTTAGGCCATTGCGGCACCGTACAACCACAAGATCCTTTTGCATTGGTAATTTTCAAAGGCTCAGAACCTGTGTTAGTAAAAGTAAAAGCATATAAGTTTTCAGACTCCACCTCCACGGTACCAAAGTCATGCACTTCTTCACCAAATTTTATGGAAGTTGTTGGTCCTACATTTTTCACTTCAGTTGAAGGTAAATTAGTGTTTGGGTTTGTGGTTGGATTCGTATTAACACTTGTTGCATTTTGTTGATTAGCATTGGAAGATGCCGCATTAAACATTGTCATTTTTGCGGACATTTCCTCTTTTAGAGTTTCCATTTCTCCTTTTACTGTAGACACCTGATACACACTGTATCCTGACAATACGGTAATTAATCCCAACAATCCAATTTTAATGTTTTCCATCATTTTCTTTCTACTTTACTAGTTTGACAATAATTTATCTCTTTTGTTATTTAATATTTCAACCTGCTTTTTGAATGCTTCATTTTGTGAACATTTAAACATTTGAGGTTTCGATGCAAAACTATACAATTCTTCCTCTTGAGCAGGTCTTGCAATCATCAAATTTATGTCATCAGGATTTTTTTCAATTTTATCTGCTAAACTTGAAAATGCTTTTATTGACTCAGCATACTCTTCCAAAAACAACTTACATTCTTCAGAAATCGGATCTTCTTTTTCTTCAGCAATTTCTTTTATCTCTAAAGACATATCATTTTCATACGCTGTCATCGCGCTATCTATTTCCACCTTAGTCAAAGTGTCCAACATCGATACTTCTTCACCAGAACAAATTGCAATATCTGCATTTCTTTGTAGCGAATCCTCCTCTGTAATTGGCGCAGGGTATAGCAACCCGCAATTTTCAACGTTTTCTGGTTGTGGTTCTATACAGTCACAAAAATCAATATGAGGAATTTCCTTCTCTACTTTAACATCGGCATTTTCATTATCCTTAGTTTCATCTCCACAACTTGTCATCGTGAAGAAAAGTGTGGTCATCATTAAAAAACCTGCAATTTTTTTCATCTTTTTCATTATTTAAGTAAATCTAATGCTTCTTGTGCTGTGATTATTTTCCCATTGAAATCTCCAATGATAAAAGAATCTGTTAATCCTTTAACTTTAAGTTCCTCCTTCAATTCACTAGCCTCCTGGTAACTATTTAAAGTTCCAATGAAGTACTTAGTCATACCTGTTGCCTCATCTTTTCTTGGAATTACATTACCAATAGAAAGATACAAGTCTAAAATATCTGTTGGAATTTTGTTTTCGAATGCACCTACTTGAACTTTGAATTTGATTAATTCAGGATTCACCGCATGCACACTCGCAACAGAAGACTCTACTTTAGTATCATTATAATCCGGATTGACGTCATAACCTGCTTCATTCAAGGTCAACCTTGTCCCTTCTTGGAAAGCAACTATGAATGACCCATTATACCCTTGCTCAAGCAAGTCAATTCTATGTTTAGCTGCATTTCCTTTACTTGTAAAAGTACCGGAATAATATCTCCATAAACCATCGTCCCCTTTGACGTATGTCAAGTCCTCAGCGTCACCAAACACTTTACTGCTCAACTTCTTACTGAATGCACCAATCTGTACTTTGTATAATTTTTCTTTCGTTACTTCTATATTAGAAGTTGAACCATCACTCTTTGGCAATTCACTATCTGGAATTTCATCCACTGTTTCCTTCCCATTAGGACCAATTGATGTCTTCCCAACATGGGAGTCAAAACCTTCTGCTTTTATATTGCTATTGGCAGCCATTGCATCATTCACATTATCAAATTCACCAACAATGTAGTATACATGATCACCGTCATCAATTACTTTAAAGTCTTTGAAACTTAAGAATTTATGAAGTTCATTGGCAGAAACACCTGTTGAATCAGATCCTATAATTACGGTGTAACTTTCCTTTGGAGACATATCAGAATTAACCAAGCCACTGGTGTCTCTTGGCTTTCCTCCACCGCCAGATTCAGATATATTGGTAGATTCCGCCATTTCAGCAAACTCACCTATAGAATCTTTATAAATTCTATACATTAAGTTAAAGTCTTCATCAGTTAAAGCGACTCCTTTTTCATTAACAGGAGCATTTTCAGGAGTATCCAATTCATCATCCTTATTATCAGAAACCCCATCTTTATCTTGATCTAAAGGACAACCAAACTCATCAACTGGTCTAGCGTCTAATGGCGTTTTAGCACACAAATCTGCCAAATCTCCAACTCCATCTTGATCATAATCTGATGTATCTTGAGCATACAAGTCCATCCAATCTCCATCAGGCCCTCCTTTACCTCCTCTTCCTTCATTGCCAAAAGTCAAATCGTAAACCAAAGAAAAAGAAGTGTATAAAAACTTATCATTTCCCTTTGTTCCCGATCTACTTCCTATACTCTCACTTGTCACGTTATCTACCAAATCTGTTAACGTAAAATGCATTGCAGTACTTACTCTAAAGTCAACTCTTTCGCCTAATTTAAAATTGGCCCCAACTTCTACCGGGAAAGCGAAAGTTCGCTCAGGATACTTCGCATACCCATCTAAATTAAGTTCTCGCAAGTCAGATTCATACGTGTAATCTCTATATAATTCCACAGCGCTCCCAGCATTCGGGTCATCCTCTGGCAAACTCATAATGGTCCCATTCGACCAGTAATGATAATAATTGCCATCCTTATCCTTTAAATCTGATTTAGAGAGAAATTCAACGGATTCAATTCCAGTAGAGATATATGGATTTACATTAGACTTCCATGTTCTGAAATTCTTAAAATTATAAGTAAAAGTTAAGCCTCCTGTAGTAATATTTGAATTAAAATTCAGACTTCTTGTCGGAGTTCTTTCATTCGCACTTACTTGTCCAAATAATGCGTAAAAATTTAACTCTAAATAATCAGTTAATGGATTGATCAATCTTAGTTCATAAGCAATTCTACTTACTGTTGGGTGAAACCCTTTATGATTGGTACTTACATCTCCGTAAAAAGTAAACATCCCGATACCTAAACTGAGTTTAGGTCTAAAGATAAAACCTAAATCCGCTTGAGAAGTAGCTGACGCATCTTCAGTTTCTGTTGAAACCTCTTCTACGGAGGCCAAATCTGTGCTATCCGAATTATCTTGAGCTTTCAATTCCATTTGAAGGAACATCAATGCTATAAAACATAAGGATAATCGTAAAAATTTTATCATTCTGTATGATGTTTGGACCCCTGTATTACGTTGTAAAAACATTTTGGTTACACTTTGTTAATAATATCCTAACTACTTGATTTTCAATTCAAGTAGTTTCTCTTCTCCAATAAACCCTTCCAACACATCTCCAATGTTAACTTTTGCCACTCCTGCTGGCGTGCCAGTAAATATTAAATCTCCTATTTTAAGTGTCACAAATTGGGAAATGTAACTGATAATTTTATCAAAATTGAATATTAAATCCTTTGTATTCCCTTCCTGAGCCAGTTCATTATTCTTAAGCAATTTAAAGGAAATGTTTGTCAAATCCAAATTACTTTTATGAATAAACCTTTCTCCTAACGGAGCACTGTAATCAAATGCCTTTGCTTTTTCCCAAGGCAGACCTTTTTCTTTGCATTGTTGTTGAATATCTCTTGCAGTAAAGTCTATTCCAAGTCCTATTTCCTCATAATAAGTATGAGCATATTTCTCAGAAATGTTTTTACCCAATTTACAGATCTTGATTACCACCTCTAATTCATGATGTAAGTCATTGGTAAAACTTGGAATATAGAAAGGTTGTTTCTTCGGCAAAATAGAAGTGTCTGGTTTAAAAAAGAATACCGGCTCCGTTGGGACAGGGTTGTTTAGTTCTTTTGCATGATCTGCATAATTTCTACCTATACAAATAATCTTCATCTTCTATTTTTTTATTGATTTCCAAAGTATAGTAAACTTGTTCTTGGTGTCTTTTGCAAAATCACCATTCATAATCCAACTATAATAACCAGGCTCTTTTTTAAATACATCCGTTACCAAAACCCCTTTGTGTTTACCAAAGTTAAACACCGCTTCGTCATTTTCATTTATACCAATTCTTCTGGCAAAATCTAAAGTTTTAGTTCCAAAAGTTGCAAATTCTGATAAGAACTCCGGTGTTTTCTCCAACTCTGGATAACGATCCAATTGTGCTTCTAAAATGTCAAATGTGGCTTGAACATCTGCCATTGCAGTATGTGCATTTTCCAATTCTCTACCGCAATAAAATTTCATGGCAGCAGACAAGGTTCTTTGTTCCATTTTATGAAAAATATTCTGGACATCTATGATATTTCGGCCTTCAACATTAAAATCAACACCTACTCTATCTAGGTCCTCGATTAGAAAAGGAATATCATATTTATTGCAATTGTACCCCGCTAAATCACAACCTTCAAGGAATGCTACAATTTCTTTTGCAATCTCCCCCAATTTAGGCTCGTTTAAAACATCAAAATCATAAATTCCATGAATTTCTGATACTTCGACAGGAATCGGCATTTCTGGATTGACTCTTTTTTCGAAAACTTCTTGAGAACCATCGGGCATTACTTTTAGTATAGCTATTTCAACAATTCGATCCTTACCAATGGTAAGACCTGTTGCCTCTAAATCAAATGTTGCTAATGGTTTCGACAGTTGTAAATTCATCC
This sequence comes from uncultured Flavobacteriales bacterium, assembly GCA_913064955.1. Taxonomy (GTDB): domain Bacteria; phylum Bacteroidota; class Bacteroidia; order Flavobacteriales_D; family Parvicellaceae; genus Parvicella. Next base: position 25,597 of record CAJYBK010000002.1, on the reverse strand, counting down.
AGATTATTTTGTATTATTAGAATACAAAAATGCGAATTTTCTTTGGACTACTTGTTCAATTTGTAAGTTAAATTAGTCATTCCTTTACTTGCGTCAAATTCTGAAACTTTTACTTTTTGTTCTGAGAACTGATAACCATCAGCTTCAATTTCTATCAAATATTTACCCGGCATAAGCGCTATAAATACAGTTTTACCTTCAATAGACTTATACTCTCCTACTAACTCATCACTTTCATCGTATACATAAATCAGACACTCTTGGACATTAGTTCCTGTTATGGCATCCACAACGTCCACACCAAAAAGCGCGGGATTAACATTCCTCTCATTAAATGTTATCCTATAAATATCAAAATCTCCGTAACCTTCCTCACGCACTTGTGACACATAAGCACTTTTTCCATTGGCAGTAAAACTGATTACCTTATCATCATAACTTGTATTAATGGGATAACCCAAATTTACTGGTTTTGACCACTCATTCAATTCTGGATTCCAAGTAGATTTGAACAAATCATACCCACCCAGACCACCTAAACCATCTGAACAAAAGTATAACGTTTGCCCATCCGCTGCAAGCGTTGGAAAATCTTCATGACCAGCAGTGTTAATAGCAGAAATGTTTTGAGCATTAGCCCAATCTCCATTTGGAAGTTTTCTAGTCATATAAAGATCTAGACCACCTTTTCCTCCTTCTCTGTTGGATGCGAAAAATAAAGTATTTAAATCACTGGAAATAGAACCGGCCGTTTCAATAGACTTCTCATCATTAATTCCTTGCGGAATCTTCTTCTTTTTTGAAAATCCACCACCTGATTGTTCTGAATAGTAAATCTCACCAGACTCTGTAATATTATCAAAATAAAGAAACATTTCCTTTCCATCATCGTGAATCCCCACGCAAGATTCATCGAAACTGGTGTTAAGACCTGCTGGCTTAGCGTTAGCAAATCTAAATCCGTCAAATTTTGTCAGAAAAATATCTGCTGGATAATAGCCATCAAATTCCCTTCTACCTTTCCCCTCCTCTCTACGTGAAGTGAAAACAATCATCTTTTCATCTTTAGAGCAAAAAGGATTATAGTCCGGATCAGGTGAATTATTCTTTTCTCCCAAATTCACAAAAGTAATGTCTTCTGGATGCTGGTATAATTCTTTCGCTTGTCCAAACTCTTTTAATTTCTTGCTGGCCTCTTCCAAATTTTTTCCGGGCTTTGCAATATACTCATTCATTACTTCGGTAGCCTTATCATAATCATAAGCATGTGAGTATGCTATAGCAAGGAAAAACAAACACTCTTTGTCTGGTTTGTCTGTATTTCTACATTTTTCAAGATAAGTTACTGCGGCCGCTTTGTCAATATTAGAATTGAGATAACATAAACCTACGTGGAATAGCGCTTTTGAATCTTTAGGATCAACTTTCAAGTGTTTTTTCAACTCTTTTGTCGCCTCTATATAATTGGTTGCTTTGAACAGGTCATAACCCAATCTAGGATCTATTTGAGCTTGCGCAAAAACAGCGATAAAAAATAATATTATAGTTAAAAGTTTCTTCACTAATTGGTTCATTGCAAAATGAATACCAAAATATGAAGTTTAATTTAACTAAGCAAAGGAAAGGGTGGAAAGTTTACTGCAAGAATATACTGTAGGCGGTGATTCCGTCACTGATTTTGAACTCACATCTTCTATTGAGCTGTCTATTATCCTCATTATCAGAACCGTCTGCAGAAATATTTGGAACAGCAGGTTGCGATTCACCGTACCACTTCATTGTCATTCTGTTTTGGTCTATTCCCTTTTTACTGAGGTAATCAAATGCACTTTTGGAACGTCTTTTAGATAATTTCAGATTATAATCATCGCTTCCGAACCAATCGGTATGTCCCATAATTTCAATACTGACTTGAGGATTATCATTCATATGATCATAAATCTTGTTTAGTACTTCTTCTGACTTCAGTCTCAAAAAGAATTTATCAAAATCAAAGTAAATAGGTTCAAAAGCAATTGGAGAACCTTCTATAATAACATCCTCTGGAACAGGTATTAAATCTGTTATTATGGTGTACAAAGGGTTATTAGTAGTATCTATATCCTTTAATAAATCTTTATAGATAAGATCTTCATCCTCCATTTGGAGGTTGTAAGGAAAAGTTCTTGCATCTACTACTTCATTAGCCGGTAAATTATCAATCGACCATTTACCTTGTACACCAGAATGTGTTTTATTAATCACATTAAAATCAGAATTAACTAATACTATTTCAACAGAATCAGCCGGCTGAGAACTTAATAATTTATTTTCACTATCAACGTTTTTCCATACAAGTGCCCCTTTTGAGATAATACTTTTTTCAGAGTTTGCTGGACTATTTCCATAATAACTCATCAAGAGGTCTTCTTCATTAATTAATAAAGTGTAATCCTGATCATGATATAATTTCTGAAATTCAAACTGTCCAGCATTATTAGTCATAACAGTTTTAATTACTTCTCCTTTTGAATTAACTAAACTAACTCTAGTATTTATTGCACTTAATATTTCATTGTGCATAACAGAACCCGCAAGAGTATAAGTGGAGTCAGCAGCATTCAAATTAGCCGATGCTAGCAATTCCTCCATGTTTTCCACATTGTATTTCTCCTTCGCTACACTTTTAACATCAAAAGTTGCATTATCAAACACCGCTTCATATGCGGTTAACTTTTGTTCCTCATTAACTTCATTGATAGCAACGTGTTGAAACATTTGATAATATTCACATTGTCTTGGTAATATCAATGTATCTCTAAAAGGTCTATCCAACATGTTATGTTGTTCAGATGCAACAGTTAAATAATAAGTATTATCCGGTGGTAACACCATCAAATACTTTCCAGTTGTTGGGTCACTTGAAAATGTACCAGCATTTTCTCCTGTTTTAGCATTTACTGCCGTAATATCGGCTTTAACAGGATTAAATGAATTACCCATAACAATCAATCCACGGATCTCTGTATTTGGAATATTCTTACATAAAAGGCTTACGCTATAAATATCCATGTCTCCATTTCCATAAGCTCTACCTGAAGACAAATAACCAACCTCTCCTAAAGTATCTTGCGTATAGTAAATATCATTTGCACCAGAATTAACGGCAAGTCCTAGATTTCTAGGAGTAGTCCAATTTCCAGATTCATCTTTTTCAGATTTAAAAATATCATATCCTCCGACTGTATTATGTCCGCTAGAAGCAAAAAACAAAGTATTTCCATCATCTGTTAAAAAAGCTGCATCTTCATCATACTTGGTATTGATCACCCCTCCTAAATTAACCGGCTCCCCCCATGTATTGTCTGCTTGCAAGGTAGAAGTGAAAATATCTCTTCCTCCTAAACCATCATAACTATTACTAGTAAAGTACAATGTCTTTCCATCTGGAGTAACATACGCACTTGGTTCATGACCTTTTGTGTTTATTTCTTTTAATTCAATAGGATCCTGATACTTTCCATTTTCAAGAGGAGACACCCATATTCCATTCTTTCTATAAACATACAGTTTGTCTTCATTTTTAGAAAAGCCAATTACTGCATCATGCTTTTTGGTGTTTATAGATGAATTAAAGAAGTTTTTAGAAGAATCAACTTTGGTTCTAATAGACCATGAAGTATCTACTTTTTGAGAAACATAAATATCTTCATACTTCTTATTATCAAAATAATATGGCTTACCAACATTGGATCTATCTCTAGTGGTAAATAATAAAAGTGACCCATCTCTCTTTGATACGCTTCCATATTCAGCATATCTCGAGTTGACATGGCTTCCTAAATTCTTTAAAGTAATGTCCTGATCATAAGTTTCATCAGATTTCATTGCAATTGCATTATCACACATTGCGATAAAACGCGTCACTTGATTAGTGACATACTCACCTTGTCTATTGTCTTTAATAAAATTTTGAAACTTTATATAATAATCTTTTGCGGTCTCGAATTCACCGATATAATGATTAGCCTTACCTAAATAATAAAAGATCTCCGCAATAGTATCTTTTGATGAGGCTTTCAACGCATTTTCGAAATGAGTTAAAGAATTTTCTCTTTGATAAAAAGAATTATAATATGTTACCCCACACTCAAAATGATACAAAGGATTTTCAGGATCACTTTGAATCAACTTTTCATATTCAGACTTAGCCTGGTCATAATTGGCCTCTGCCAAATACTTTTGTGCTTTTTTCAGCGCCTTCTTTTCATTTATTTCTTGCCCAAGCAAGGCAAAACTAAAAAGAAGGCAAATAGTGGTAGTAAATATTATTTTAAACATGCTTATTAGAATGTTTTAGTAAGCCTTCATTTTTAAATACTGGTACTTACCATACTTGTCAGTATTTTTAAAGTCTTTCTCATATTTTGGACCTTGAACAATTGAATTCACAACACCAATTTTCACTTTAGAAGTATCGATATTTCTCTTTTTCAGTTCAGCCATTAATTTCGCTTTTCCATCTTCACTTCTTTTCTTACATAGAATATCATTGGTTTTCCAAGTTCTTGTAGGTACATACGATGCACTACCTTCTATATCCACTTTCGCATATCCTCTTTTCTCAATAAGCAAGACCACTCCTGCAACATATTTCTCCCACATTTCTTCATCAGACTCTACACCTTTCTTGTTGTATCCATAGAATTTTTGATAAACAACAGGTTCATACGCAAATGTCTCAGACTTACATCTAACACTACGCTTGGTCTCTTTGATCATGTTGTTATTCTCATCATATAACCTAATTACTAAATCTTCACAAAGGTTTTGATCTTCGATATTCACTACAAATAAAGGCTCAGCACCTCCGTCTAAAGCTCTGTATTTGAAATATCCATTTTCATCAAGAAGTTGATCAAATTTAATGATTTCACCGTCCATGAACTCTACAAAACCAGTTTTCAAGTATGGCTTATCTCCTACTAATAGTCTATATTTCCATTTAGAAGTGTCTCCTTTAGGCAATTCAGCAACATTCTCAGTTTCTCCACCATCAAGTCTTACACCATCCATGTTCAAAACAATACTTGTTTCATTGTAGTTAGCATCACATGGCACTTCGAATTCAGTCTCATAGAATGTTTCATCATTCTGAGTATACTCAACTAGATACTCATTACATGGTTTTAAATTGAATATATACGAACCATTTCTTTTATTAGGCTTGTACTCTTGTGGGTCTCCTCCTTCAGTTAGATCTGTTACGTAAATGACAATCCCATCAGGCAAAGTTTTACCTGCACCTGGGTCAATATAACCTTTCAAAATAGCAAATTCGCTGGTTAAAGCTTCTTTGAATGATATTTCATAAATATCTTTCTGTCCAAATCCATCTTTTTTAGAAGAGGAGTAATAACCCTTATCTCCTTTAGCATTAGTTGTAAAGAATACATCATCATCTACTGTGTTCAAAGGGTACCCCATATTCACAGGTTCTCCCCATGATCCGTCCTCTTGAACTTTTGTAAAGTAGATATCAAATCCACCTATACTTGTTTCTCCATTAGAACTAAAAAATAACGTCTTGCCATCTGGATGAAAGTAAGGTGAATCTTCATCATTAGGTGTATTAATAGGCGCACCTACATTTTGTGCTAAACTCCACTCTCCATTTGGCAATTTTTTACATCTGTAAACATCTCTGCCACCTAAACCTCCTGGTCTATCACTTACAAAATATAATGTCTGACCATCAGCGGAAACTGTAGCGTGTGTTTCCCAATGCTCCGTATTAATATCAGACCCCATTTTCACAGGAGTTCCAAAATCATCTGACTCTAATTCGTAATTAGAAACGTATATCTCACCGTTTCCATTAATATCCTTGTACATGAATAATTGCTGTCCATCACCCGAGACACTTATTGTTGCCTGATTAGACTTCGGACTACTAATAGTAGCTTTCACTTCAGGCTCTCCCCATTTTTGATTGGCAAAATCATAGTATGACACATAAATATCTTCAAAGTGCATTCCATCCTGAGGTGAATAAATTTTATTATTAGAACTATCCGGACGCATTCTTCTCGAAGTAAAATACATTGCTCCTTCATCCAAAGTTACTACCGGACTAAAGTCTTCATCCGCACCATTTATAACACCACCAACATTTGTAATTATATACTCCTTCGGATTAGGAATCTCTAACTTAGCCACCTCAATTTGCTTAAGGTATAAATTAGCTTTATCAAATAACCTGTGCTTTTTAGAAACATCTTCTAAAAATAAGGTAAAGTTAATTTTAGCTTCTTCTAAATTTTCATTTAAGTGATGTGCTCTACCTAAATAATAATGCGATTCAAATGGTGCATTAGTTTCAGTGGAAGAAAAAGGATCATATCTCTTTGAAATATATCTTTCTGCTTTAACTAGATATGGAAGTGCATTAGCTCTTTCATTAGAAATCTGTAATAAACAAAAACCTGTTTTGTAATTCACATTACCATTATCTGGTTGCTCTTCGCATAAGGATTTTAATACATCAGCCGCATAAACATACAACTGATCTTCAATCAATAAATTAGCGGCTTCAAACTTCTCTTTAAAACTAGCTGTTTTTAAAGACTCTTTGAACTTCACTGGATCAAATTCTCCTTGGCCTACTGCAGTAAATCCGCCTACTAGTAATGCAATTGCTATAATACTTCTAATTAATTTCATATTCTTTTTTTATTGGGGTACCTATTTCTTAAGGTTTAAAATTCTCTGTTAATATCAAATTGTTCTAAGTAGTCTCCTACTCGTTTTACAAAACTTCCTCCTAATGCTCCATCGATTACTCTATGATCATATGAATGAGACAAGAACATCATATGTCTAATGCCAAGAGTATCTCCTTGTGGAGTTTCAATAACTGCTGGTTTCTTTCTAACTGCACCCAATGCCAAAATAGCGCTTTGAGGTTGGTTAATAATTGGAGTTCCCATCACATTTCCAAATGTACCTACATTCGAAACTGTATATGTTCCACCTTGAATATCGTCTGGCTTCAACTTATTAGCTCTTGCTGCAGATGCTAAATTATTGACCTTAGTCGCTAATCCAACTAAATTGTATTGATCTGCATTATGTATTACAGGAACAATTAGATTTCCAGAAGGTAATGCCGCTGCCATTCCTACATTTATATCTTTTTTAATTACGATTCTATTTCCATCCAGCATAGAATTTACCAATGGAAAATCTTGAAGCGCTTTCACTACAGCTTCCATAAAAATTGGCGTAAAAGTCAACTTCTCTCCCGTTCTTTTAAAGAAAGCGTCTTTATTTTTTTGTCTCCATTGAACAATATTGGTTACGTCACATTCAACAAACGAAGTTACATGTGGAGAAACGTGAACAGACATCACCATATGATCAGCAATTAACTTTCTCATACGATCCATTTCCACAATCTCATCATTAGGACCAATTGGAACCGGAGGAGCCTTATGTGCTGGTGCAGCAACCGCTGGCGCTGGAGTTTTAACAACCTCCTTTGCAGTAGATGCAGCCCCACTTGAAACTGCTGCTACATTATCAGATGCAACTGCAACGTTTCCTCTTGTGGACACATATCCTAAAATATCTTTTTTCGTTACTCTTCCTTCTTGTCCAGAACCTTGAATATTCTCTAATTCTGAAAGAGTAACTCCTTCTTTTTCTGCAATACTTCTAACCAAAGGAGAGTAAAACTTACCTAACTCAGAGTTTTTTGGTAAATCAATGTTACCTCCAGCATTTGATACTGGCGCCATTAACTCTTTTTCCACTTCTTTTTGAGTTTCTGATGATGCAGCAGGTGTAGCAGGTGCGCTAACAACAGTTTCTTCACCATCACCACCGATAATAGCAAAAACAGCTCCTACAGGAACAACATCACCCTCTTCAAATAATCTTTGTTTTAATATACCAGAAGTAGGTGAAGGAACTTCAGAATCAACTTTATCCGTTGCAATCTCAACTATCGCTTCATCTTCTTCGATGAAATCTCCTACATTTTTTAGCCAGTTTGTAATTGTTGCTTCCGCAACACTTTCACCCATTTTTGGTAATAACACCTCTATCTCAGCCATTGCTTTGTATATAATTCTTTTGTTAATATAGTTATATCAATCTCGCAAAGGTAAAAAAGTATTTGTAGTTGGAAAACATTTATTAAGTAAATATACTTTATAATATCTTCAAAGAAATTGATACTATTGCCAAGTCTTTTTCAAATTCCTAACAAAGACAGTAACATCCTTAGAAACAGTATAATCTTTAGCGTAAATAAGATTAAGTTTATGCGCTACATCTTCTGCCGAAATTTCAGTTTCAGCAATAGACATTACCCATGGTTTTATTTTGGGATATTTAACTTTCGACCCTTCCTTGGCTCCAACATAACCTACCCATGTTTTCTTTCCAACCAGCACCATAAATGTGTTTTTGATGACTTTCAAATTAAACCCACTAATCACAAACAATAGTGGCAGGCAAACCAACATTCCAATTGCTACTGAAAAATCAAACAAACGCTTCACTCTCTTGTTTTTAGTAGTATTAATCGTATTCAAATCCAAGATATATAAATCTCCTGCTGTATGAATCGAATTACTACCTATCAGATACATACTATCAGGCTGTGCAATTTTGAAATCTACACTTTTTGCAGCGCTAATATTTGACATCAATTCTATAATTCTTTGAGAACTTAGATTTTTTGCAGAAAAAATAACCTCATCAATTTTATTGATATAAATATAATCTGATAATTTCGCTAACTTACCATGGTCCAACACCTCCCCTTGCTCATATTCAGTTGGCGAAAGTTGACCTAAAAAACTTACGGTAGTCGTTTGCTTCAACAAAGGAAGTACTCTTTCCTTCTCATCCTCATCCCCTAAAATTAAAAACCGCTTCTTACCTGCATCATCAAGAGAGTAACCATCAATTTTTAAAAGGCTTAAAAACCACCTCACAAACAAAACTAAAATAATTGATGAAGCACTACCGAAAAGCAGCATAAATCGAGAAAACTGAAAATCTTTAGGAAGCAATCCGTATATCATCAAAAGAAAAGCAGACCCTGCAACAATACCTTTTACCGAATTCAACAGTTTAATAGGCTTATCGTATCCTCCGAAAAAATAATTAAACAAGACCCAAACAAAACCATATGATGGTAGCGCTATCATCAAAAGATAAGGATCATAGATTAAATCTTTGTACACTTGATAAAAGTGACTTACAATAAAAAGTGCAGTTGTAATTAATGCAAAATCTAAAAACGGCACCAGCAAATTCTTCAACACCCTACTAAAAATAGCAAATCCTGCTCTCAGGTAAATTGCAATATTGATTAAGAAAGAAAACACTTTAGCATTCTTAGCACTGAAGTGTTTGTTGGCAAAAATGATCATCGCATTGTAAAAAACAAAAACATAATTTACACTACTCTTTTTTGTACTCTCCCCTTTATAATGAATGATACTTGTCTTCGGGTAGTAATAATTCTTATACCCCCCTAAAACAATCCTATAACTTAAATCAATATCCTCTCCATACATAAAGAAGTCCTCATCTAACAACCCTACTTTGTCTAACGCTTCTTTACGCATCATCATGTATGCGCCAGAAAGGATCTCTATCTCATTCACCTCTTCCATTGGCAAATACCCTAAATGATACCTTCCAAACCGTTTGCTCTTAGGAAACACTCTTGACAATCCAAAAATCTTATAAAACGCAACCAAGGGAGTAGGCAACCCTCTTTTAGACTCTGGCAAAAACACTCCCTTACCATCAATCATTTTAACTCCAAGACCTCCACAATCGGGAGTATCATCCATAAATTTTATAGTTTTAGAAAAAGTATCTTCTTCAACTACTGTATCAGGGTTTAGCAACAAGAGATACCTCCCCTTTGCAACTCTCATTGCTTGGTTATTCGCCTTGGAAAAGCCAACATTATCTTTATTTTCAATTAAAATAACTTCCGGAAACTTTTCTTTCACCATATCAACTGATCCATCAATTGATATGTTATCCACAACAAAAACCTCAGCATCAATATTCTTCACTGCTAGTCGCACTGATTTCAAGCATTGCTCTAGAAAATGCTCTACATTATAATTTACTATGATTATTGAAATATCCAATGACTTCTATATTGACTTTTAATTGGATAAATTAATCTCAAATGGTGATCGATTCATAATAGATCTACCTAGTGTGACTTCATCGGTGTATTCTAATTCGCTACCAATACCAATACCCCTCGATATGACACTTACGTTTACGTTGGCGTCACTCAATTTTTTGAACAAATAGAAATTGGTTGTATCCCCTTCCATGGTAGCACTTAATGCCAATATAATCTCTTGTGTATAATCTTCCTTCGCTCTTATCAAAAGTGACTCTAGATTTAAATCGTTCGGTCCTATTCCTTCCATAGGTGAAATTATTCCTCCCAAAACGTGATAAAGACCTTTGTATTGCATAGTGTTTTCTATGGCTAGTATATCTCGAATGTCTTGGACTACGCAAATTGTAGCAATATCTCTTTTGGAATTAGTACAAATCTCGCAAAGCTCCACGTCACTAATATTATGACATTGCTTGCACAACTTAACATTATTGACCATAGCCACAAAACTATCTGCAAATTCCAAAACAGAATTCTTATCTTCCTTAAGCATGTGCAGCACCAACCTCAGCGCTGTTCTTTTACCAACACCAGGAAGAGTCGACATTTGATCAACTGCTTTTTGCAAATATTTAGACGATAACTCCATTATTTAACAACAAAAATACAAACTAAATATCATTTCTAGCGCTTTACTAAAAGTAGAACGTTAATATCCCTCCAAGCTCTCAAAAAATACGACTTCTTTTATTCATTACTTTGCAAGTATTATGACTCCAACTGTAGTTTTATCCATTCTAATAGGTTATTTTTTACTTCTGATTGCTATTATGTATTTCACTAGTAAAGGGGCTGACAACAATTCATTCTTTTTAGGTGAAAGAAAATCGCCTTGGTATTTAGTTGCTTTCGGAATGATAGGCGCCTCACTATCTGGGGTAACTTTTGTTTCTGTTCCAGGATGGGTTGGAAATCCTGCTAGTCAATTTTCCTATATGCAAATGGTTTTAGGATATACAGTTGGCTACTTAGTGGTTGCCTATGTTTTAATGCCTATCTATTACAAATTACAACTAACATCCATCTATAGTTACTTAGGTTCTAGATTCGGCTTTTTCTCTCACAAGACTGGTTCTATACTCTTTTTAATATCTAGAGTTATTGGAGCCTCAATCAGATTGCTATTGGTTGCTAATGTGCTTCAAAAATTCATCTTTGACGCCTGGGGCATTCCTTTTGAATTAACAGTTATCCTATCTATTGCTTTAATATGGGTTTATACCAACCGAGGAGGTATTAAAACAATTATTTACACAGATACTCTACAAACTACTTTTATGATTGCTGCGGTCATTCTTACCTTCTATGTTGTTGGAACAGAATTGGACATATTTAATAATGGGATTTTCAAAACCATCAGCAATAGCGAATACTCCAAAACCTTTTTCTTTGATAACCCTAATGAAAAAACATTCTTTTGGAAATTCTTTTTGGGCGGAATGTTTATTACGATAGGAATGACAGGATTGGATCAAGACATGATGCAGAAGAATTTGACCTGCCGTTCTCTTAAGGATGCTCAGAAAAATATGATGTCCTTATCTGTAGTCTTAATATTTGTAAACTTACTTTTCCTAGGTTTAGGCGCTTTGCTCTACATGTACACCAAGCAACCGGGAATGGACCCAACATTATCTGGTGACAATCTTTTTCCTACCATCGCTCTATCTAGCAAAACAGGAATGGCAGTAGGTGTTTTATTTTTAATTGGACTTATTGCAGCGGCTTACTCTAGTGCCGATAGCGCATTAACTTCATTGACCACCTCAGTAAGTCATGACATCTTAAACATTGAGTCTAAACCAAAAGAAAAACAAAAATCGTTTAGACAAAGGATACACATCATCATGTCTTTTATACTAGTTTTGGTTATCATTTTATTAAAGTACACCACCAGCGATGATGCTCTAAATTCTATCATGTTCTTTGCCGGATTTACTTACGGACCTTTAATAGGACTGTTTTTCTTTGGAATACTAACCAAGCGAAATCTACAAGATTCATTTATTCCGGTTATCTGTTTTCTGTCCATTGGCATCACCACTTTGGTGTCTGGGCTTAGCAAGGGAGGATTCCTTTTAGAAAAAGACGCTCCCGGTTTCTTGGGCAACTATGTTATCGGTCATGAACTCATCATTATCAATTCTCTGATAACATTTGGGCTACTTTATTTAGGCTCTGTAATTTCCAAAAAGGAAAACACTCCAATTAGTGTATAATTAAAAGCAACGCTGGGATTTCTGACTTCACACTACAGGTTTTAGATAAAAAATCCTTGAATTTATTAATGTTTTATAAAAAACACTAACTTTGCAGCCCATTTTGGGAAAAACAGACGGTACTGTTATTATAAATAACTCTCAATGATTACCGAGATTTGAGATACAATTAATTTTATGCCATATGGCTGAAGAAACAAAAAACGAAGAGACAGCAGAAAAGATCGTAAAGGTCAATCCTGCTGCTAATGTAGATCCTGCTGATTTTGATTGGGTTGCTTTTGAAGAAGATGCAGACACTTACTCTAAGGAGGAAAGAAATACATTATTAGAAAGGTACGATGATACTTTAAATTCTATTGTAGAAGGAGAAGTAATTAACGGTACTGTTATTTCATTAAACAAAAAAGAGGTTGTAATCAACATTGGTTACAAAAGTGAAGGTGTCGTTTCTAGAAACGAATTCCGTTACAATGAAGACCTTAAAATTGGTGATCCAGTAGAATTGCTTATCGAAACTATGGAAGACAAATCAGGACAACTGGTTGTTTCTCATAAGAAAGCTAGAATGCACTCTGCATGGGACAAAGTTAATGAGGTGCTTGAAACAGGTGAAATCATTACTGGATTTGTTAAGTGTAGAACTAAAGGTGGTTTGATCGCTGATGTATTTGGAATTGAGGCATTCTTACCAGGTTCTCAAATTGACGTTAAGCCAATTAGAGATTACGATCAATTCGTAGGTAAAAATATGGAATTCAAAGTGGTTAAAATTAACCCAGAATTCAAAAACGTTGTTGTTTCACACAAAGCGCTTATCGAAGCTGAGTTGGAAGAGCAGAAAAAACAAATTATGTCTGGTCTTGAAAAAGGACAGGTATTGGAAGGTATCGTTAAAAACATCACTTCTTACGGTGTGTTTATCGATCTTGGAGGTGTTGATGGTCTTATCCATATCACTGACCTTTCTTGGGGTAGAGTTAACCACCCTGAAGAAATCGTTGCTTTGGACGAAAAAATCAATGTTGTTATTCTTGACTTCGATGATGACAAGAAAAGAATTGCACTTGGTTTAAAACAACTTCAATCTCATCCTTGGGATGCACTTGACACAGGACTTAATGTTGGTGACAAAGTGAAAGGTAAAGTTGTTGTTCTTGCTGACTACGGTGCATTCATTGAGATTGCTCCAGGTGTAGAAGGATTGATCCACGTTTCAGAAATGTCATGGTCTCAACACTTGAGAACTGCTAATGACTTCTTGAAAATTGGTGACGAAGTAGAAGCTCAAATTCTTACTTTAGATAGAGAAGAAAGAAAAATGTCTCTAGGTATTAAGCAATTAATGCCAGATCCATGGGAAGGAATTGAAGCTAAGTATGAATTAAGTTCTAAGCACACTGCTGCCGTTAAGAACTTCACAAACTTTGGTGTATTTGTTGAACTAGAAGAAGGAATTGATGGATTAATCCACATTTCTGATCTTTCTTGGGAAAAGAAAATCAAACACCCATCTGAATTCTGCGCTGTAGGAGACAAAATGGATGTTGTAGTTCTTGAACTAGACAAAGACAACAGAAGATTGAGTTTAGGTCATAAGCAATTGGAAGAAAATCCATGGGATACTTACGAAACTATCTTCGCTGAAGGTTCTGAACACGAAGGAACTGTTGTTAAAGTGAAAGACAAGTCAGGTATTGTTTCTCTTCCTTACGGAATTGAAGGATTCTGTCCTGTGAAGCACATGGCTAAAGAAAGTGGTGATAACCTTAAGACGGATGATAAAGTTCAATTCAAGATTATTGAATTTAACAAAGATGCTAAGAAAATCATCGTTTCTCATGCTGCTATCTGGGGTGAAGTTGTTGAAACTAAACGTAGAGAAAACACTTCTAACACTAACAAAGCGGTTAAAAACATCAATGCTTCTACTGAGAAATCAACTCTTGGTGATTTAGATGCTTTAGCTGAATTGAAAGAAAAAATGGAGAAAGGAAAGTAATTTCCAATTCACTATAAACTCAAAAGCCTTGTTTCATTAATGGAACAAGGCTTTTTTTTTGTGCTGATTTATGATGCATATGACTAACAAAATTCAAATCATTACTCAAGCATTAGAGGACCTCTCTATTGGATTAGAATGAAAAATGAAAAAAGTTGAGTAACTTAGATGACCAAATGCAATCGTGTTTATATCGTTGTTGTGTACAATCAAAAAATGAAAAAAATTATTATTATATCTTTCTTATTTGTTGGATGTAATTCTCCGAAAACAGACTCTTCAAAAGAGGTTTTTGAGGAAAACAAAATTAACGTTCAAGATACGAGCAAAGAATTATTATACTCTTCTTATCATATTGATAGTAATTTCACTTGGGGACCAATTAAAGCACCTGGAATAGGAAATAGTGTAGTAATTACAAATAAGAATTTTGGTATTATTGAAGAAATTGACAATGAATATAAGTATGTTAAATTGTATGATACTTTTGACCAATTAGTTCATGTTCAAACATATCGAGATGATTCCTTAATCAAGGAGGTTGGTCAGTCGTTCACTTATTGGTATGGTAATTACAATAAAATGCTTCATACTTTTGATTTTTATATCGCAAGTGTAAGTAAGGACTCAATGTATCGTAACTTAATTATTTACACCGTTGACACAACAGGTAAAGAAGTTAAATATGAACAATCTCATCAATTCCCGATTCATAGCAATAAAGACACGATTACTATTCAACTAAAGGATACATCAAATAATTTTATACTTCGACCAACTTTAATTTATTTTAAAGAAGGATACACAACATTTCCGACAATAATTAATCGTATTTACGGAGATATAATGTTCGTTGATTTTGATAAATAAAAACTGTACACAACAGTTTATACAACAAACTTCGAACTTCTAAAGTTCAATCTTTGGATTTCCACTTTTCTGTTATCATTATAACTTATAGCACCTATTCTTCAAAACAATCACAAATCAATGCCTCCTGAATTTCGCAACATTTAATACGTACTGGTCATATCTTCATCTACCACAATAACATAATCCGCAAGTCCCATATTTTCCTTTTCCAATTCGTTAATATCCGCTTGAGAGACAACGCAAATGTTTGCAATTCTAAGGCCTGGCCTATACAAGTTTAAATACCAGATAATTCCTTCTTTGTTATTGGAGTGATATGAACCATTTATATGATAGAAGATATTATCAGTATCCACCTTCATATGCTGAGTAATAAAATGAGCCATAGTAGCATCTTTAATTGCTTGCGCTAATGGAAAGTTTTGACCACCGTGACCTCCAGGCATCATTTTGAGCATCTCTGCATAGCAGTTTAAAGTACTGTCATATGCAATTGGTAGCGGAGCGATCCACTGTTTGTCTTCTTCAGGAAGTAACTCAAGGGATGCTATACCTTGTTTGAACACTTGGGAAGCATATTTCCTAGGAATATTGGTCGCAATAAAACTACTTTGATTCTCTTTGGCCAATTCCACAACAGGTAAATAGTCTGTCTCAAAGTTACCCCACAGCCCTGCAATAGAATCAAATGAATGTAGGTTTAAAGAATCTGACATAAACGCATCTAACAACTCCTGATCATTAGCTTCCAGCATTTCTGCACCAAAAGTTACCTTCTTAGAAGCAAGAAAATGCTTTGCTAATTCAAACTCCAACCAATGGGCAATAGGATTGTCATGCAACTCACCAAAAAACACAGCATCTTGTTGGAGCAAATCCTTACTCATTTTTTTGTAAGTTGTTTTCTTTCCCGATGTAGTGTAAATCTTAAATGCCTGTTCTTGACAATTCCATGCGCCAATAATTGCAAAGGAAAAAGCGAAAATTAAAAACTTATTCATCATGATAATTTTGTTCTAGTTTGAAAATATTTGATTATTGCAGATTACTTTATCCTACAATAAACACCAAAGACTTCACTCCTTGCTTAATTTAATCTTCAAGAAAGTTAATTATTTTTCTTAAATACTGTACCTTTGCACACCTAATTTTTAATGGATTATGATAAAGATTACATTGCCAGATGGTAGCATAAGAGAGTACGAAGCAGGAGTAACTTCGCATGAAGTAGCGATGAGCATCAGTGAAGGATTGGCTAGAAATGTTTTGGCTGCAGAGGTCAACGGTGAGATCATAGACTCTAACAGACCTATCAATACTGATGTTAACATGAGTTTATTGCAGTGGAAAGACAAAGGTGGTAAATCTACCATGTGGCATAGTTCTGCTCACTTAATGGCTGAGGCTATTGAATTTCATTATCCTGGAGTAAAATTAGCGATTGGACCTCCAATTGAAAATGGTTTCTATTACGATGTAGATTTTGGTGATTATGAGTTTTCTGACAAAGACTTCAAAAAAATTGAAGATAAAATGCTGGAATTGGCTCGTACCAAAATGGAATTTGTGAGAAAAGAAGTTTCAAAAGCAGATGCTATTGCTTACTTCACAGAAAAAGACGACAAATACAAATTAGAATTAATCGATGGTCTGGAAGATGGAAATATTACTTTCTATACTCAAGGAAATTTCACAGACCTTTGTAGAGGCCCACATATTCCAAACACTGGAATCATCAAAGCTGTTAAGTTAATGAGCGTTGCTGGTGCCTACTGGAAAGGAGATGAAAACAGAGAGCAATTGACGCGTATTTACGGTATTACCTTCCCTAAGGCAAAGGAACTGACTGAGTATCTTGAAATGCTTGAAGAAGCTAAAAAGAGGGATCACAGAAAATTAGGAAAGGAGTTAGGTTTATTTACGTTCTCACAAAAAGTAGGAATGGGATTACCTCTTTGGTTGCCAAAAGGCACTGCTATCAGAGATAGATTAGTTGACTTTATGAAAGCGGCTCAAGTTAAGTCTGGGTATCAACCAGTTTCTACTCCACACATAGCCAATAAAGACTTATACATTTGTTCAGGACATTATGAAAAATACGGTGCTGATTCATTTCAACCCATTAAAACACCGCATGAAGGCGAAGAGTTTTTATTAAAACCAATGAATTGCCCTCATCACTGTGAGATTTTTAACGCTGAACCTAGATCATATAAAGATCTTCCAATCAGATTTTCTGAATTTGGAACTGTATATCGTTACGAACAAAGTGGTGAACTTCATGGATTAACAAGAGTTAGAGGCTTTACACAAGATGATGCGCACATTTTTTGTAGTCCAGATCAGGTTGAGGAAGAATTTAAGAAAGTTATTGATTTGGTGCTCTATGTATTCAAAGCATTGGATTTCAAAGAATACACCGCTCAAATTTCATTAAGAGATAAAGAGGACAGAAGTAAGTATATTGGTAGTGATGAGAATTGGGAAAAAGCGGAAGCTGCAATTATTAACGCAACCTCACAAAAAGAATTAAATACCGTAGTGGAATATGGTGAAGCGGCTTTCTATGGTCCTAAACTAGATTTCATGGTCAAAGATGCATTGGGTAGAAGTTGGCAATTGGGTACTATTCAAGTAGATTACAATCTACCTGAAAGATTCGAATTGGAATACACTGGTGCAGACAACCAAAAACACAGACCTGTGATGATTCACAGAGCGCCTTTTGGTTCTCTAGAAAGATTCTTTGCAGTATTGATAGAGCACACGGCAGGTAAGTTTCCTTTATGGCTTACTCCAGAGCAGTTTGCTATTCTCCCAATTAGTGAGAAATTCAATGATTATGCAAAAGAAATTTCAGAATTGCTAAAAAATTACGATATTCGCGGTCTTGTTGACGACAGGAACGAAAAAATAGGTAAGAAGATTAGAGATTCCGAATTGGAGAAAATCCCTTACATGTTGATCGTTGGAGAGAGTGAAATGAACGACAGAAAAGTATCCGTAAGAAGACAAGGAGAAGGTGATTTGGGCTCATTTACAATTGATGAATTTGCTCAGATAATCAACAAAGAAATAGAAGAAAAATTAATTAAGTTTAACTAAAAATTTACAACTATCGCAAACACGTACAGAGGCCGAAAACCAAGAACAGATTTTAAGAAACAAGATCTGCACAAAATTAACGAAAGAATTAGAGTTCCGGAAGTTAGATTAGTAGGTGAAAATATTGAAGTAGGAGTTTACCCTATAGCCAAAGCGTTAGAAATGGCTACAGCACAAGACTTGGATTTAGTGGAAATATCCCCTAATGCAGATCCGCCTGTTTGTAAGATAATTGATTACAAGAAATTTCTTTACGAACAGAAGAAGAAGCAAAAAGAACTTAAAGCCAAACAGCAGAAAGTTGTTGTAAAAGAAATTAGATTTGGTCCTAATACAGATGAGCATGATTTTACTTTTAAGTTGAATCACGCGAAGAAATTCTTGGAGGAAGGATCTAAATTAAAAGTATACGTTTTCTTTAAAGGAAGAACAATTGTATATAAGGACAGAGGTGAAATTTTATTATTGAAATTTGCGCAGGAACTTACAGATGATGCTGTAGTTGAGCAAATGCCGGCAATGAATGGAAAGAAAATGATTATGACTTTCGCACCTAAGAAAAAGAAGTAAGTAATAACTGATATAAAAAAGCAGAAACATGCCAAAAATGAAAACAAAATCTAGTGCAAAGAAGAGATTCAAGTTCACTGGTTCTGGAAAAATCAAAAGAAAACATGCTTTCAAAAGTCACATTTTGACTAAAAAGTCTAAGAAACGTAAGAGAAATCTTACAAAGGCTGGTCTAGTTAATAAGACTGATGTTAAGAATGTTTTGGTACAATTGTGTGCCTAAAAAATAATTGATAGATAGTCTATCGATTGGTTTATTAAATTGTTAACCCGATAATTAGTACCTAAGAACTGTTAGAAATAATAGTCACTAATTTTCAAAAAACTTAAAATTATGCCTAGAGCTAAAAATAGAGTTGCGAGTCGCGCTCGAAGAAAGAAGATTTTAAATCTTGCCAAAGGAAGTTTTGGAAGAAGAAAAAACGTTTATACTGTTGCTAAGAACTCCGTAGAAAAAGGATTAACTTATGCATACAGAGATAGAAAAACCAAAAAGAGAAATTTCAGATCTTTGTGGATTACCAGAATTAATGCAGGTGCTCGTCTTCACGGAATGAGTTATTCAGTATTTATGGGTAAAGTAAGCAAGTCTCAAATTGATCTTAACAGAAAAGTTTTAGCTGATTTAGCAATGAATCACCCTGAAGCTTTTAAGGCAGTCGTAGACGCTGTAAAATAAATTACTAATCATTAGTTATTACTTATAAAAAAGCCTCGTTAGAAATTCTAACGAGGCTTTTTGTTTTAATTTGTAATTCGTTAATTGGTTTTCTTAACGTATTGTGTCAATATCACGATTCGTTGTCCACTTACTTTCCCTTCAATATGTTCCGCATTGTCGTGAACCAGTGTAATGTTTCTTACCGCCTCTCCCCTTTTGGCAATAAAATTAGCACCTTTTACATTTAGGTCTTTTATCAAGACAACCGAATCACCTGCAGAGAGAACAGCACCATTACTATCTCTATGTATTACTACTTCTTCGTTTGGGTCAACATAATCTGCAGATTTTGCCCAAGCCAATTCCTCCTCGTCCAGATAAATCATATCCAACAAATCTTGAGGCCATCCTTCAGCAGTCATTTTTGTAAGCATTCTATATGCTACGACCTTTACTGCAGAAACCTCGCTCCACATACTATCATTCAAACACCTCCAATGATTTGGATCTATTTTAGCTGCATCACCTATCTGCTCAATGCAAGTTGCGCAAGCATGGATACTTTTATTTAAATCATCATCACCATTAGGCGGAACGGCATAAATACCCAAGCTTTCTGTTGCAGTGCATATTTCGCATGCACCACCACTTCTTTTTTCTAAATCTCTAATAATACTCATGGAATAATAGTTTTGTCAAATGTAAGCTAATGCTTTCAATGTGTTATGAAACAAAAAAAGTTCAACATTGCTGTTGAACTTTTTTTTGTGAGCCAGAAAGGATTCGAACCTTTGACCGCCTCCTTAGAAGGGAGGTGCTCTATCCAGCTGAGCTACTGGCCCATCGATTTGTTTCCAAATGCGGGTGCAAAAATAGTAAAATATTTAATGCTCCAAAACTTTTATACCAAAATACTTAATCTTTTAATTTTAAGAATCGTTTTATACCAATCCATTGACCTTTCAAAAAACCAACTTTATTATATGGATTATCCTCAATTCCAATTACATAATCAGCCGTAGGCGCCTGATAAGTTCCAAAAAGCAAGTCCCACCATATAAAGAAGGTACTATAATTCTTGTTGTAATCCTTTTCATTAATGCTGTGATGTAATTTATGTGCCGCTGGACTTATCAGTAATACTTTTCCTACTATACCTAATTTCCAATTTACATCCGAATGCAGTAAATATTGATAGAATTCTCTAAATCCGTATACCAAGAAAATGCTCATCGCTGGAACACCTAATAATGCAAAGAACAAACCAGTAAAAAGATAATAAAACCCGGCCTCAACCAAATGACCTCTTGTTGTGGTTAATAAATTAAACTCATCGGCACTGTGATGATAAGCATGTAATTCCCAAAATGGACGAATATGCATAAACCTGTGACCTATATAATGCTTAAAATCAGTGAGCACAAAAACGAATACAAATTGTAAATACACATTGGAGATATACTGACTAAGATTTACATTCATAAACTTACTAAACAACCCAGCTACAAAATAGAAAACACCCATCGTTAGCACAAAGTACAGTACCTCATATATTTTAAACACACTTAAAAAATAACACCACAGGTCAATTTTTGCAGATCCCGAAGGATTAATTATCAATCTTCTTAAACCGCTTTTTTTCCATCCCAATGACATTAAGTCAATCAAGACCGCAGCAGTACTTAACATTAGTCCTATAAGAATGACTTTAAACGTTAATTGAGAAAGTTGCGTTGCATCCAAAACCAGGTTTTTAAACCTTTCAGGGTCCTGCCAGAGAGAAGTCAACTTATCCCAATAGGAATAAACCATTGTGCCAATGGTCATCAGTAAAACAAAAACCAATATATAATAAACTCCTTTCTTCACAAGGCAAAGATACAATTACTAAGATTTTACCACTTCTTATTTAAATATTAGAATTTTAAACTAATTTTACCGCTATAAACAACAGCATACAATGAAGATATTTTCAATCGGCTTTTTGACTTTACTTGCTTTAACTTCTTGCACAAAAACGGAAGGAACAGGCGGTGCAGCTACTGTAAAAGGTACTGTGATTGTTGAAGAATACAATACATTTGGAACACTTTTAGATACTTACCCAGCGCAAGATCAAAAGGTTTTTATCATTTATGGATCTGAAGATAACTTAGTAGACGATGATGTTTCTACTAGTTATGATGGTTCTTTTGAATTTAAGTATTTAAGAACCGGCTCATATACTGCTTTTGTTTATTCTGATTGTAGAACTTGTGCATCTGGAGATAGCGCAGTTAAAGTTTCCTTTGAAATAGATGCAAAGAAAGATGAACTTGATTTGTCTGACATTATTATCCATAAATATTGAGAATAATCTTTGGCATATTATTGCTTTTCGCAAATCTTCAGGTTTTCGCTCAAAACAACGAAGACTTTGGTATTTGGATGGGAAGTGACTTTTCTAAAAAAATCAACAAGAAATTTGATTTATTAGGATCATTAAGTCTCAGAACTGAAGACAACTCTACGCATGTAAGGCAAGTGTTTTACCAAATTGGGGCTAAATATGAATTAGTGGATGATTTGAAAACGGCAATTTCTTACAGAAATGCATTGAAATTTAATTACGGGCCGGCTGACTTGACTCATCGTTTCATTTGGGACCTGAGCTATAAACTAAAATTGAATTCTTTTGCTTTTCAATTGCGAAATAGGCTGCAATATAGTCTTAAGGATGAGGACTCTAATGACTGGGTAGATAGAATAAGGTTAAAAGCAGAAATAGACCTTCAAGACGGATTGGACGGCTTTATATTTAATGAAGTGTTTTTTAAATTGACAGATTCATATAAAGATCGCTTAGAACGAAATAGATTTGGCTTTGGAATGTCCTACAAAATCAACAAAGACTTTTCAGTCAGTCTGGCTTACTTTAGACAAAATTCGTTAGGTTATCAAACACCTGAGACTTTTAATGCGATTAGTCTCGAATTTGAAATAGATTTATAACTTTTCAATATTAATCTGTACATAAGGTTCTGCTGTCAAGTACATTTCCCTTTTATCTTACACTTATCTTTGATATAACTGAAACAAAGATATGAAACTAGCTGCTATTGATATTGGTTCGAATGCGGTAAGACTGTTAATCGAAGAAGCATTTGAAACTTCTACAGAGGCAACTTACTTCAAGAAAATTTCACTTACGAGGGTACCTATAAGGTTAGGTGAAGACGTTTTTACTTCTGGAGAAATCTCGGAAAACAAAGCCAAGAAACTAGTTAAGGTAATGAAAGCATTCAGGCTTTTAATGGAAGCTAATGACGTAGAGAATTTTAGAGGATGTGCTACATCAGCAATGCGCGAAGCTACCAATGGTGCTGAAGTAAGAAAGTTGATAAAAAAAGGGTCCAAAGTTAGTCTAGACATAATCTCAGGTGATGAAGAAGCAGATTTGCTTTTTGGGAATTTCTCCTCATCAGACTTTGACTTCAAAAAGGATCAAACCTACCTATACATAGACGTAGGAGGAGGAAGTACTGAAGTAACGCTTATCAAAAAGAATGAAAGAGTCCAATCACATTCATTTAAATTAGGTTCTGTTAGATTGCTTAAAACAGACATTTCCATTTCGGAATGGAAGGCTGCATACAAAGTAATCCGAGATATGGTGCAGGACGAACAAGATGTGATAGCCATTGGTACTGGGGGAAATATCAATAGAATTTACAAAGAAAGTCCGCATAGTTTTGGCGCAAAAATCAAATTAAGAGAGATAAAAAAAATCGTCAGACACATAGAGAGTTTTAGTTATGAAGATAGAATCAGAAAGCTAAAACTAAAACCCGATAGAGCGGATGTAATTGTACCAGCAGGAAAGATTTACACCACTTTTATGAAAGCTGCAAATTCAAAAGAAATGATGGTTCCCAAGGTTGGTTTAAGTGACGGAATCATCTACAAATTGTATCAAGAAATTAAAGCAGACAAAATTTAAATCCTCATCCTTTTGTTTAGGTGGTTACTATTTTTTTCTATTTTTAGAAAAACAATACCGTAATTATGAGTTGGTTTAATCGAAATGTTTCAGGAAGAACAGGAAAGCATTCATACAGAGAAGTAACAAGACAAGGATTAGGCTCTAAACTAAGTGGCTCTGTAGGGGGAATGTTTTTTGGCTTTCTAATATTTGCCGGGGCATTTGCAGTGCTTTGGTTTAATGAAGGTAGAGCAGTAAGGACAGCGAAAGGACTTGAAGAAGGACTTGCTGAATACAAAAAAATCGACTATAAAAACATTGATGACGTAAATGAAGATCATTTGGTCTATGCGTGTGGAGAGGCGTCTTCGGATGAAATCCTGTCAGACGAAGAATTTGGAATTGAAGTAAACGCACTTAAACTCAAGCGTAAGGTAGAAATGTACCAATGGAAAGAATTCACTAAAACTAAAAAAGAAAAAAAACTTGGTGGAGCAGAAGAGACAACGTATAAACCACACGTACGAGAAACGGTATCGTAGGCAGTGTTATGAGTGGAAAGTGTAATTGTTGTAGTATCTGTTATTACAGTCCCCACAATTGGCGATTGAGTAACAGTTGGTGTGCCACCACAGTTATCAGTAAGTGTAGTTGTATTACCAGTGTAATCAATTAAAGTAAAGTCACAAGATGCAGTTGGATTTACAGTAATGTTACCACCACAAGTAATGGCTGGTGCTGTTATATCATCAATAGTTACCGACTGCGTTTGAGTAGTAGTATTACTACTCGCATCCGTATAAGTCCAAGTAATAGTATAGGAACCTTGTGTATTATAAACTAAAGGATCAGTTGTAGTGGCTGTAATCGTTCCACCACAGTTATCAGTAGCAGTAGGAGCAACAGCAGTAAGCGAACATTCTGCAGTCAAAGCAGGTAGAGAAGCCACATCAGGTACTGGCACTACAGTGTCGAAAACTGTAACGGTACTAGAACAGTTAGCAGTGTTACCATTAGCATCTTCACCTGTAAGTGTAACGCTAGGAGGGACAGCAATATCTGCACAAGTAAAAGCAGTTTGAGAAGCAGTAAAAGTAATGGCACTACAGTTATCAGTAGACCCATTATCTAAATCACTATCAGCAATAGTAGCATTACCTGCAGCATCCAAATAAACTGTAATGTCTTGACACACCATAGTTGGTGCCGTATTGTCTACAAACAAGACATCAAACGTACAAGTAGAAGTATTGCCGTTGCCATCATCAGCAGTAAGTGTAATAGTAGTAGTATCTGTTATTACAGTCCCCATAATAGGCGATTGAGTAACAGTCGGTGTTCCACCACAGTTATCTGTCAGTGTTGTTGTATTACCAGTATAATCAATCAAAGTAAATTGACAAGATGCATCAGGGCTTTCAGTTATATTCCCACCACAAACAATAACAGGATCAGTCACATCATCAATAACAACCGACTGTGTTTGAGTGGTAGTATTACTGCTAGCATCAGTGTAAGTCCAGGTAATAGTAAATGAACCTTGTGTATTATAAACTAAAGGATCAGTTGTAGTGGCTGTAATCGTTCCACCACAGTTATCAGTAGCAGTAGGAGCAACAGCAGTAAGCGAACATTCTGCAGTAAGTGCAGGCAATGAAGCCACATCAGGTACTGGCACTAACGTGTCGAAAACTGTAACGGTACTAGAACAGTTAGCAGTGTTACCATTAGCATCTTCACCTGTAAGTGTAACGCTAGGTGGGACAGCAATGTCTGCACAAGTAAAAGCAGTTTGAGAAGCAGTAAAAGTAATAGCGCCACAGTTATCAGTTGAACCATTATCTAAATCACTATCAGCAATAGTAGCGTTACCTGCAGCATCCAAATAAACTGTAATATCTTGACATACCATAGTTGGTGGAGTAACATCTGACAATATCACATCAAAGGTACAAGTAGAAGTATTATCGTTACCATCATCTGCAGTAAGTGTAAT
>CAJYBK010000001.1 GCA_913064955.1 uncultured Flavobacteriales bacterium | reverse complement strand
GGCTGTATTAATAATCAGGTCGCCTTCTTTAAGAAATTCACCTTTTTTCAATAAGTACTTAATATCCGCAATGGTATGATCTGTACTAACCATCTTGTCATAATAAAACGTTTCCACTCCCCAGACCATAGACATCATAGATAGCAATCTTTTATTACCAGAGAATACAAAAATCTTTGCACGTGGTCTTTGACTACTGATTTTAAAACCAGTGTACCCCGAATGAGTCATCGTTACGATAGCTTTGGCATCTACTCTCGCTGAAAGTCTGCATGCATTAAAGCAAATACTATCGGTAATAAATCTATCTTGATTTTTTTCAGGTGTTTTGTCCTTTTCGTATAAAGCATCATAATCAGACTCTATTTTATCAATGATTTTTCCCATCGCCTTAATTACTTCAATTGGATGTTTACCAACCGAAGTCTCACCACTCAGCATTACAGCATCCGCTCCGTCCATTACCGCATTGGCAACATCTGTAACTTCTGCTCTTGTAGGAGAGATATTCTCAATCATACTTTCCATCATTTGCGTAGCAATAATAACTGGCTTAGCATGTTCAAGACATTTTTTGACTATTTCTTTCTGTATTAAGGGTACGTTTTGCATAGGAATTTCTACTCCTAAATCTCCTCTTGCTACCATTACGGCATCTGTTACTTTAATGATGTCATCCAATTCAGCTACCGCCTCTGGTTTTTCAATTTTAGCAACAACTTTAGTGTGCTTGTTTTGAGATGAAATGATATGTTTCAATTCAATAATATCTCTTGCCGAACGAACAAAAGATAAACCAACCCAATCAATGTTATGAGAAAGTGCAAAATCTAAATCTTTTAAATCCTTCTCTGTCAAACAAGGTTGAGAAATTTTAGTATTTGGCAGGTTAACTCCTTTGTTTGATGATAATACTCCACCATGAAGAATTTTCAACTTCACTTCATCCTTGTGGTTCGTTTCTATTACTTGTAATTGTAATTTACCATCATCCATCAAGACCATCTCACCAGGCTTTACATCTCTAGGCATCTCCACGTAAGAGATATAAACTTTCTTAGCTGTTCCCATACACTTAGTGCTGGTCATGATAATCTCCTGCCCATCAATTAATTCAACGCCATTATTCTCCATTTCACCCTCTCTAATCTTTGGCCCTTGCAGGTCTCCTAGAATAGATGTATGCGTATCTAATTCATCATCAATGGCACGAATGATTGATATTAACTCCGCCACTACATCATGTTTTCCATGTGAGAAATTCAATCTACACACGTTAACTCCTGCAGAAATCAACCCTTTAATTTGTTCGTATGAACTACTTGCTGGACCTAAAGTCGCAACTATTTTTGTTCTTCTTGTTATCATAGTATTTAATAAAGATGTTTTGCACTTTGAGAATACAAAGATTGCATTTACTTCCGAAATATAAAGTTAATCAAATATTATTAAAATATGAGGTTTTCCTTCGACTTTAAATCATCCAATTCAATTTTAAAGGCTGTTAAAACGAAAGGAATCAATTTAATTTTTTGAGTGATTTCTTTAAAATCAATTTGAAAGTGATCAGAAACAATAAAAAGATAATCTGCTTGCTGTTTTTCAGGCACTAAAAAACCCATTGTGCTTCTGTTGGAGATTAATCTATAGTCAATTTCATTGTCCAAGTCAAAACAGGTAAACATGGTGTGCAAACTATATCTATTAGACTTTTTTATAATCACTTCAATGTCTTTTTCTTCCTTTTGCATTGAAGTACCGAGAATCTGATTAATGGCCCAACAAATTCGGTAATCTTTTTCATGACAACTAATACCTAGCACATTGAAATCGTAGTCATATTCCTCCTCTAGCTCATACTTGCTCATTTCATAGCGATTTTCAACTTTGTACCGGTATGAAGTGTACTCATATCAAGATGACTATTCAGTTTCTTTATTTCTTCTACTGAACCGTTGTATTTTTTAGCGATATCCCAAAGCGTGTCTCCTTTCTGAACAACATGATAAATATACTTTCCATCGGAACTACTTTTTGCCTCAACTTCTTTGGTGATTTCCTTCTTTTGCTCAGTATAATTAGGCTTGAAATTCTTTGGCTCATTTATTAATTTAAAAACGACCAATTTCTTGCCTGTCCTTACTCTTATTTTTGTCATTATGTTCCATGCCTTAATATCTTGCTCTGTGCAATGATACTTATCACAGATTGACACTATAGATTCACCTGATTTAATAACATGAATAACCTCCTTACGCGCAGGTTTTTGATCGGCCACCCAATATTTATACTCTAATGATGAATATTTATAGATTGAGTCTTCATACTTAAAGAAATCACCTAGTAATTCCATTGGTATCTTCATTGGTAATTTGTTGATAGAATCGGCAGGAATAACGTCTGTTAAGTACATAGGATTAGTATATGCTAATTTAACTCTATTATAACCTATCCATTCCTCCACTACACCCATTTCAACTCTATTTCTTACATGAACTGTATCCATTTCATAATGAGCAAAATGCGGTACTCTTGGGTATATATTATGCTCACTTGCATAATTCATCACATAATTCACTGCAATAAAAGCAGGTACATAATTTTGAGTTTCCTTGGGAAGAAAAGGCCTAATACTCCAATAATCCTTCTTTCCACCAGACCTTCTTATAGCCTTTGTAACAGTTCCCTGACCAGCATTATAAGCAGCTAATGACAAACTCCAATCTCCATATATAGCATACAATTTTGATAGATATTTACAGGCTGCTTCTGTTGCCAAATAAGGGTCGTTACGTTGATCTATAACAGAAGAAATCTCTAATCCATAACCTTTTCCAGTTGCCGGCATAAATTGCCATAAACCTCCCGCTCCAGATCTACTTGTTGCAGTTGGGTTAAGTGCAGATTCGACAATTGGCAAATACTTCAGTTCCATTGGCAAATGATAAGCACTTAATTTCTCTTCAAATAATGGGAAGTACAGTTGACTCAGACCTAGCATTCTACTAGTAAGTCTATACCTACGATCAATGTAAATTTTTGTCATCGCCAGAGAAACATCGTTGGCTAAAAAATCAAATGGAGACTTTTCATCTAAAGCATGAATACGCTTTTTAATGACTTCGTCAGAAACATGGGGTACTGAATCCTTCGTGTAGTTGTAATGATTGAGAGCATTAGTGTCAGTTGTAAACGAATCTATATGAGCAAAATGAGCTACTAATAAACTATCGCACCTATGTATGAATGCCTCATCCTCTTCAGACAAATGGTATTGAGCAAAACCAACATTAGACAAAACCAACGCTACTAAAACTGTAACCATATTTGCCAAAAGTGATCTCATTAACTCTCTCTATTCATCAAATTTGATGTAAAGTTTAACAAGTCAGCGTCTTTGTTCTTAGCCGCCATAAACTGTAAGCCAAATGGCATTCCATTTGAATGACTACCTAAGGGCAATGAAATTGCTGGCACTCCTGCTAAATTAGCGTGAACCGTAAAAATGTCTTGTAAGTACATTGTAATTGGATCATCAGAATTTTCTCCTAATTTAAACGCTGTAGTTGGAGCAGTAGGCATTAGAATATAATCATACTCCTTGAATAGTTCTTCAGTTTTTTCTTTAATGAGTCTTCTAACTTTCAGTCCTTTTGTATAATAAGCATCAAAATAACCTGCACTTAATACAAATGTACCTAACATAATTCTCCTCTTCACTTCAGGACCGAATCCTTGGCTACGAGAAGTCACATAGGTACTATCAATATCTTTAGCATCTGGACTTCTAAAACCAAAATGTGCCCCATCATATCTTGCTAGGTTGGAAGATGCTTCTGCGGTGGTCAAAACATAATAATTAGGAATCATATATTCCAATAACGGGAAGTCAATTCCTTTAACATCATGTCCTTCTGATGATAATTCTTTTATAAAATTTTCAGTAAAACTCTTGATTTCTCCATCCAAGCCAGTCATATCAAAACAATCTTTGATGTAACCGATTTTATACTTTTTGGAAGTATCTGAATTTATTAAATTTGAGAAGTTTGGAACTTCGATATCAGACATGGTGCTATCATATTCGTCCATACCTGAAATAACTTCCAAAATAAGTGCTGAATCTTCAACATTATGTGTCAATGGACCAATTTGATCAAAACTAGATGCATATGCCAATAAACCATGTCTAGAAACACGTCCATAAGTCGGTTTATACCCAACAATACCGCAATATGAGGCTGGTTGTCTAATCGAACCTCCTGTATCGCTTCCAAGCGCTGCAAGACAAAGCCCTTCTGCTACTGCAGCCGCTGAGCCTCCAGAAGACCCCCCAGGAACTCGATCTAATTGAATTGGATTTTTGACATCACCATAGGCAGAGTTTTCATTCGAACCTCCCATAGCAAATTCATCGCAATTTACACGACCAATTATAATGGCATCTGCAGCTAACAACTTCTCCACTACAGTGGAATTATAAATTGATTCAAAACCTTCCAGGATTTTAGATGATCCTGATACTTTGTGCCCTTTATAACAGATATTATCCTTTAGAGCGATAACCATTCCTGCTAATTTTCCGGCTGTGCCAGCTGCAATTTTTTGATCTACCAACTTAGCTGATTCCATTGCCGAAGATTCAAAAACTTCTAAAAACGCATTGGTCTTTGAAGCATTAATTCTTTCGCAATAATAAGCTACAAGAGCCACGCAATTGGTGACTCCTTCTTGTAAATCTTTTCTTACTTGTGAATAAGATTTATAATCTTTCAAAATATAGAAATTTTACTTATGACTTTTCTGTTTCTGAAGTTGCTGCTGCATCGTCTTTCTTATCAGAATTACTTGATGCATCCTTAAACTCTTTCATTCCTTGACCTAACCCTTTCATCAATTGAGGTATTTTTTTTCCTCCAAAAAGCAAAAGCACTACCACTACTATTAAGATAATTTGTGGTGTACCAAACATACCTGCGTATATTGTATTTAATGTTGCTGACGTCATGACATTATTTTTAATTTCAATACAAAAGTACAAAAAAACAATTCATCACACGATTTAATAAAAAACAAAAAAAGGGGCTAAAGCCCCTTTTAATAAATTATGTCCAATTCGTTTTTAGAATTTATAGGCAAAACCTAAAGCCATTACCTCTTTCAACTGAGTAACTGGACCTTTTTGAAGAATTGGCATTCCGTCTGCATTTAAATACTGAGAACCATCAGGTCTTGTATAATACATAGGGTTTTCACCATCATATCTTTGAATTTGAATATCGTGATCATAGATTACATTAAGAGATAAACTTACTGTGAAATACTTAGCCACTTTAGCTGTAAGCATTGCTTCCGCTGTAATATCAACGTTTTGAGGCTCATTTTGATAATTAGAGAAGAAAGATGCATTTGCTTTAAACGCTAAATTCTCATTTCCAAATACTTTAGGCTCATTGAAAGCCACCTTAACATATCCACCAAACTCTGTTCTTACTTTCTCACCTGCTGGCACACCAAATGAACCTGCTGCAGACAATTCTTCATCAAGTACCGCAGTAATTTTCAAAGTAGCTGGCGAAACAAACATACTAAACTTCTTGTTAGGTTTGTAGTCCATCCCAAGTGCAATAGTAGTATAGCCTGGCGCCATCAATGTTGAAATTGGACTTACATCACCTACTTTACTAAAACCATCTGTAAACTGAGATCTAAAATTAAAAAGACCAGCGTAATACCAATGCTTAGATGCACGGTATCCATATTTTGAGTTAAGTTCTATTCTATCATCATTTTTAAACCAATCTGCTGTTCCAGTTTTAATCATACCGTATGCAAGATCTAAACTATTATCCCATGCAGCTTTTCCTTTTGAATAGTTTGCATATAATCCTAAAATCCCTTGAAGTGAAACAGAATTTTGACCACCACCTGCCCAATTGGACAAAGCTACCTGTGTTGCATTTAAGTTTACGTTCCCACCTGTATCCCAAGTTTTTGTACTATCAACCGAACCTTTAGCTGCCGTTTTCAATGCTTTCTCAGCACCATCAATTTGTGCAAAAGATGCTACACTTAGCATCATTGTTGCCACTACAATTGTTACTTTTTTCATTTTGTTTTTTTTTATAATAATTAGATAATTTTTACTTACTATTATGAACATGTACGTCCATTTGTGGGAAAGGAATACTAATTCCATTCGCATTAAATTCTTGATATATTGTTTCGTTCATTTTGAAGAAAACACCCCAATAATCAGCTTGTTTCACCCAAACTCTTACTGCAAAGTTTACTGAACTATCTCCTAGACCGCTTACTTCCACAAATGGAGCCTCAGGATTAGATAGAATTCGATCGTCAGTGCCAATACATTTTTTAATAATTTCTCTAGCATTGATAGTATCATCTCCATATGCTATTCCAAACTTCCAATCTACTCTTCTAAACTCTTCAGTCGAATAGTTAACCATAGCCCCATTTGATAATGGACCGTTAGGAAGTATAACTGTTTTGTTGTCTAAAGTGGTTAGAATAGTCACAAACAAAGAGACCTCTTTAACTTTCCCTGTATAACTTTGAGCTTCAATCAAATCGCCTACCTTAAATGGTTTAAAAATCAATAGCATCACACCACCAGCAAAATTCTGTAATGTACCAGACAAGGCCATTCCTATAGCGATACCTGCTGCAGCCAAAATCGCGGCTAAAGACGTGGTTGGAATGCCTAGAATACCAATAACGGTTATGTACAGGATTACTTTTAATAGAGTACTTATAATAGTGGTTAAGAAAGGTCTAAGTGTAGGATCAAGATTAGATTTCTCCATCCTTTTGCCTATAACTTTGCTTAGTTTCTTGATGAGAATACTTCCAATCCATAATACAGCAATTGCAATAGCAATACTGATCACAAATGGCACCAAGTCGTCTTTAATAAAAGGAGTTACATAGTCGTTAATAAAATTTGCTTTTGAAGTTTCTTTACTCATTTGATCTTAATAATTCGGTTTATAGTGCTACAAATGTAGAATTTCCAAAATCGATTCAAATGAGATATCTATAACTTGCAATTTTTATGCGATGACTAGAAAGAAAATATAGGACAAGGGAATTATTCGTTTTGACAAAATGTATACGCCTCTATGAATGCTTTGTGCTCGTCAGAACCTTTTTCGAATTTTTGAAGTACTGATGCGTGTAACTTACCGCAACTATCTGCAACAGCCTCCATTTTTAGAGCTTCTTTCTCAGGTGATATTTTTAACAACTCCTTGTAACAATGACAAACTGCGGTTGCATCATCATTAACAGGTTTACAACTCACCATTAAGGAAATTACTAAGAAAAGAAAAATAACTCTCATGAAATTAAGTATTTAGATTAATAAAGGTGCAAAAATAAAAAAACTCTCATTTCAAAAATGAAATGAGAGTTTTAAATTCTTTTTTAAAAAGAAGTTTAGTGGTCGTGACCTTCATGATCTTCTTCAGCGTCTCCACCTTCTGCATTTTCAGTAGTTTCTTCTTTTTTCTCTTCTCCACATGAGATTACTGTTGTAGAAAAGAAAGCAGCAACTGCTAATAACATAAATACTTTTTTCATTGTTGTAAGTTTTAATTAATTAAACATTCACAACAAATATAATTTTTTTTGGGCATATCCTCATTATTTAACTCCTAAATTCTTAAAACGACAATGTTAAAAACTGTTGTTTAGTAATATTCTGTAGTGAATTTAATAATCGTGATAAAGTTAGAAGCCACATCCTGAACAAGTAGCGCTTTTAGCATAAAAGTTGCGTTATCGTACAGTACTTCCTCATGTGTAGTATGTACATCTCCTTTATAATAATCTATATAGGTTAGATTACCCAGTTCATCATATTTATATGCCCATTTTTCAAAATCTTTAACTTTTTTTAGGTCTTTCCAAAGCGTCTTGCTCTCCATCAACCCCATTTCCGTATAAGTGTAAACAGTTTTGGCTTTCTTTTTATTTATTACAAACTGCCTAAGTTCCTCTGCTAACAAATTATGTTCATTATACACGTAGGTGTCTTTTTGATAAACTCTGTTGTGATTATTATAAATAGATTTCACAACAATTGAGTCATTGTCTATATAAGAATAACTTTCATTCACTATAATATACTGTTTACCTAGTTCAAAGTGGTATCGATCTTTTCCCACATTTTCTTCTCTAGCATAAGTTTTGGATAGTACTCTGTTCTTATCATCAAATGTAAAATTGTAAGAAAAAAACCCGTAAACATCATTTGTCCTTTTTGTAATAAGATTTAAAGAGTCGTCATACTCGTAATTAATAAAAGTGGTATCCTTGGTGCCTAGCGTATTAAAAGACCCCAATTGAATTGTCAACTTCCCTTCCTGGTCAAACTCGTATCTAGTTACAAGTTTCACATCCTTTATGACCTCCAAATTACCTTTAGTCCTTATTTCGCCATTAATAGCTTTAATCTTGTTTTGCTTAATAAAATTAAGATTAAAAAATGGCTCTTCCGTAAAAGCATGACAGTTGATATTCTCAATCAGTTGTGCGTTTACTACAACAGAAAATATCAAACCAAATATTATTAAAGAGTGTTTCAACATTAACTTAAAAACAATTATCATTCCAACGAAAATCAAATTTACTTCAAAATAGCCACAGAAGTGCTTTGTTATTATTTCAAATTGAACGAGGGTTTGTTAAAATCTATGACGTAACTAATACTTCTGAATTACATTCTCGCAAATTTCTTTCAACGTTTTGGCTAAACTTAGTGGCTCAATAACTTTGACCTCATCCCCAAAACCAAGTAACTGGGTTCTCAACTCATAAGTAGGAAGTAGAAAATAGGTGAAAACATGCTTCCCATTAACTTCTCCATGATATTCTTGCGATAAGTGAAGTGGTTGTGAAAGTAAATACTTGGAGAGTAACTCCTCTGTTTCAATTTTTATTTTTTCCGGATGTCCAACATTTGCCGTAATTCCTAAGGAATATTTAAAGAACAAATCTGGATCAAAAGAATTATCCATAGTAAAAGAATCTTCGAGCATTTGCAACTCATCTAGTCTATCCAACCCATAAGTTTGCACCACATTTTTTAATTCATTTTTACCAATTAGATACCATCTGTGTCTATATTCTTTAAGCAGATAAGGATGTACCCTTCTTAATTTCTTTTCCGAAGCAGAAAAGCTTTGATAAGCAAACTGAACCTTTTTTTTATTTTTTATTGCTTCCAGCAAAGTTTCCAAATATTCGCTTCCTTGAATTTTATTGACTTTTTCAAATTGCACAAAGTTCTCTATCTCCTCATCATTGATGTTGTCTGAAATATTAACTCTATCTAATATTTTAGAAATAGCAAAATCAAAGTTTTTAAAAAGGCTAGAATTTTTAAACTGATAAAGGACGTTTGCAGCCATTTTTATTGCGTCCACATCTTTGTCATTTAGCGGAATCTCATCAATGGAATAGTTAGCATCTTCATAATAGTAACCTTTATTGGCTCTGCTAAACTTGATAGGCGCATCATGTTCGTTGCGCATGGCAAAAAGGTCTTTTTCGATGGTGGAGTCACAAATATGGCTACTACTAACGGAACCATAAAGTTCTTCTTCACAAGCTTCGCGTAATTCTTGCTTGGATGGAAAAGGAAAAGCCGTGGAACGAATACAACGATCGATGATTCGATACCTCAAAACGGCATTTTTCGAGGCTATCATCATAGGTCTATTCGTTTAGCAGTGCTTGCACAAACTTATTGGTTTGTTCTGCATATTTTAAGAAATAAGGGCCAGTACCTGGTCCATTAAATCCGGTATGTATTTTTCTTATCACACCATCTTTATCTATATACAATGTAGTAGGAAAAGACATGATTTTATCCAATGCCGGCAACACCAACTCAGCGGTTTTCTTACTAGCATCTCCTCCGATGCAGAAATCATACTCCGCATTAAAAAATTCTTTCAACTCTTTGACTCTTTCTATTTTACCTTCTAGGGATGCTGGATTTTCGAAAGAAATACCAATTATCTCTAAACCTTTATTTTTATATGTTTTGTGCAAATCTGAAAGAAACTTAGTTTCATCCATACAATTTGGACACCACGATCCAAGAATCTGAATGATCACCACTTTCTCTGTATACTTAGGGCTAGGATATTCCACCATTTTATTATCTAAACCTGGAAAACTAAATGACAATTCCTCTCCAATTTTCAATTTTGTTAGAGAGTCTGGATCTGTTAATTCAAAATTATCATTCCTGAAGGCTTTCCAATTATTTTGATAGTGATTACCACTAAAGAAAGTTCCAATCAAAGTATCGTTTTCTAAATTGGCCTTAAGCATAAAAGCATGTGACCCATCAAATGCGCTGATATAGAGTGAATCGCCTGTAGCATTTCCCTGCAGGAACCTATAATCACCTGTCTCAGTTAAAAAAGTTCCAGTAACCTCTTGTCCAACCTGAACCAAAAGACCTAACGCTTTGTATTCATCTTCAGTGCCAACAGCAAAAGTGGTCTCCCAATTTCCTTCAAAATTTGAAAACTTATCAGAAACCGCTACATTAAATCGATTAAAAACATTTACCTCATCAATTTGTTTCGCAGTAAAATCTATTTTATAATCATCAGATTTGGCGTAGTTATGCCAAAAGCCGTACAACCCTTGATCAGTTAATGAAAACCTAAATTCACTATCGAAAATTGGCATTTCAATAACATATTGTTCATCTGATTTGGTAATCGATGCTCCAATTCTTTCATCAGCATTAATAAAATAAACAGAATCACCAATAACCTCTAAATTAAATGGTATTCTATCGACTTCATTTATCCTTAAAGCACCAATCCAAAAACCTTGTGGAAGCAGATATACATCACTATTTTCAACTACCTCTTTTTCATTTTTATTTTCACTAATCACTTCTGGAGCTGAATTACAACTCCAAAAAAACATTAATGTCATAAAAAAAATAACTCCACCAAACTTCATAACCTTCATATTATTAATGCAAAGATATATTCTTTAACTAAAAGAAATATACCGTTAATCACTTTCTAAAATCTATTTCAAACTCTGACCTTCTATTCAGAGCATGTTCATTTTCTGAACAAGCGTCACCAGTAGTACAATTATTTACAAAATTGGAAGCCCCTAAAGACTCAGTTAAAATACGGTTGCCCTTCACTCCATTTTGAATTAGGTATTCCTTGACTGCTTTGGATCTTTTGTATGATAAAGAAATATTATACTTTTCTGGTCCACGACAATCAGCATATGACTTAATAGTCACTGTTGCTTTACGATTTTTGGACAATACTTCCACAATTTTATCTACTTGTAACTTCGAAGCATCCGTTATTACATAGCTATCTAATTCAAAATAGATTTTATCCACATCATAACCAGCGTAATCCATACCGAAATCACCCAACTTATTCAAATCAACTTTTTCTGGCAACTTCTTTCCCGCTTCGATTTTAACTGATCGTGGATAATATCCTTCTTTTTCTAGGTTGATTGTATACGAATGTTTTGGTTTTATTCTAAAAGTAAATTTTCCTTCAGCATCCGTTTTAGTTGTAATTTTATTACCTGTTTCGTCATCTACTAAAGTAACTCTCACATCAGAGATGCCTATTTTAGTATCATTATCAGCCACCAAAGCGAACGACTCTTTTCCAATTGGTTCCAATTGCAGATTTAACTTATTGGATGAATCGTACTTGTCACCGGTAAAGATGTTCTGCAATGCTTCAAATCCATCCGTAACTGCAAGTATTTGATAATCTTTATCCTTGTCCAAGTCAAAATGGTAATTGCCATTTTTATCGGTAAGTGTGGAGGCAATTAAACTACCTTGAGAATCATATAAATTTACATCAACACCAGAGGCAGGGGAACCGTCTTCATTAAGCACTATTCCTTCAACAAATGTTCCTTTATTGCTTAGTACGATATCTGTCTCTTTTTCACTGTCAAAGTTGTCGTCCGTAACAAATATTTCGCTTCCTCTTTTAGATCCATCAGTTGCTTCTGCAATGTAAGTGGTATTCTCCTCAAACAGCGGAAATTGATAATATCCATTTTCATCGGTGATGGCACTAAATAAAACATTGCCTTGATCGTCTTTTAATTCAATTTTGACACTATCAGCAATGGTTCCATCTTCATTTCTAACAATTCCTTGAGCTGTATTGGTTGGCTCCAAAACCATTTCCAAAATACTATGATTATCCCAATCTTCATTGATGGAAATTATTTCCTTATCAGCGAATCCAGGAATAGATGCTATTACTTGATAATCACCTTCATCGTCCAATTCTATTATATATCTCCCATTTTCATCCGTTCGAGTTTGTCCAACTTCGTTTCCATCTTGGTCATAGATTTTAATCAAAGCATTTGCCACCAGATTTCCATTTAAATCCTTAACAACACCTTGTACAAAAACTCCTTCTAACTTAAGTCTAAAAGCATAGATATCATCATCTCCCATTCCTCCAAGTCGATTGGATGTTATGAAACCATTGTCAGGGTTCATAGGATCAATCAATAAACCGTAATCGTCACTTATAGAATTAATTGGTTGACTCAACAACGAAGGAGTAGTTAACTCCATAGAATCGATATGAATCTTTAATATATCCAATCCTCCATAACCAATATGTCCATTTGAAGAAAAATACAAATATTCATTTTTATAAATATATGGGCTTAACTCATCCCCTGCTGTATTTATTTTTGCCCCAAGATTTATGGGTTCAGACCATTTTCCATCTTCTGTCAACTTAGACATATACAAATCACTTCCTCCAAATCCTCCCGGCTTGTCACTTGAAAAATACAAAACCTTTCCATCCGCTGTTAGTTCTGGGTGTCCAGAACCAACTTCATTAGACAATTTCTTAACGCCTAATCTTTCAGCGTTATTTGTAATTAAAATCCCATTCAATGGAGTTGAAAACAATCTAGGATGCTTTCTAGCATTTGGATCCCATTGTTTATTCAAATCAACTTTAGTAAAGATGATTTGTTTCAAGGAATCATTCAGTGTAAAATTTCCAATATGGAATTTATCAGAAGATAAATATGGCTCTACTTTTTTAACCTCTGACCCCAACAATTCAGCATAAAAAATAGCGGACAACGGTCTTTCTGCAACTCCATATGCTAATTCATTAACTTCCGTAAAGTCATCATTAATGTCAATTTTTGGTCTTCTTTTTAAACTATCATTGATCAATTCAGAGCAGAATAATATTCCGTCATTAAAATATCTTGGAGCGTAGGAAGCAGCGCCATTATTTATCCCACTTAAATTAATCGCCTCTAATTTTTGAGGTTGACCCACTAATTCTTTATGCTCGTTTAACCCTTTAAGTGCGACTTTACTTATAAGGTAAGATGAATCAATTTCTAATAGCTTTTCAAAATTTATTTTTGCTTCATCGTATTTGCCATTATTCCTTAGTGAGATGCCATAAAACTGATAAAAAACCGGTTCGACATCATCAGATGCAACGATTTCTTGATAGTATTTTTCTGCATTTACAAAATCCTGCGTTA
The DNA here is from genome assembly GCA_913064955.1 of uncultured Flavobacteriales bacterium. Lineage (GTDB taxonomy): Bacteria > Bacteroidota > Bacteroidia > Flavobacteriales_D > Parvicellaceae > Parvicella. Next base: position 50,247 of record CAJYBK010000001.1, on the reverse strand, counting down.
CAAAATATGAATAGGCTAGATTTTCCTTTTGATTAAGGGTCAAGTCAGCATCATTATTGTAATATTTAATCGCTTTCGAATACTCGAAATTATCAAACAAAGCATCACCAATCTCTCCTTGCCCAAAAAGACCTAAGGACATTAATGTAAATACAATCAATAATACTCTCATCACCTATCTAAATGGATTGATTAATTTTTCGAAAATGAAGAATAAATTCGATTACGTTTGTGCCAAGGAGATCTGTTTTTTGTTCCTTTATTTAATTTTGCGGTTAAGAATATCTCATGAGAACCAGTATTGTATGTTGCTAAATTAGACATTCCTAAATCGTAAGAATAACCAAGTTCCATCACTCCTAAATCTGCTCCTATCATTATGGATACAGCATCATCTAGACGATACGATGCACCCAACCAATATTGATCTTTCAGGATAAACCTTATGTTACCATCTAAAGAAAAAGGACTATTAAACATATACCTTGTCATTACGCTTGGTTCAATTGCAAAACTGCTTCCAATTGGAAAAAGATATCCTGCATGGGCAAACAAAACTCTATCTAGTGTATTAGTAACATTAGTCGTCAAATCAAAAAGATCGTCATTGCTTTGAAGTAAGTTGTATCCTGAAACACCTACAAAATGCCTCTCTCCATACCAATAAACTCCGAAATTGAAATCCGGAATTAATTCATTAAAAGTATTGTTCTGAACTGCAATATCATCTGGAATCTCTGTGTTCATTTTATCACGATCCATCATGAATTGCGTTAAACTTGCAGACAAGCCAAAAGATAATTTAGTGGATTCAGAGGTTTTTATAGCGTAACTAAATGTCCCACTCAATCCAGTCCTTCTTGTAGGTCCTGAAACATCATTATATAACTGAACGCCTGCACCAGTATTCTTTCCAATAAAAGAATGGAAAGAAAGATTTTGAGTAACTGGCGCTTCATTTATCCCCATCCATTGTCTTCTAAAAGAGAACGTAAGTGGCGCAAAGTTTTTAGTACCCGCAACAGCAGGGTTAAAAGAAAACTCATTAAACATGTATTGACTGTTTAATGCAACTTGTTGGGCGCTCATAGATAAAGTCGCTACAGTTAATACGCCTAAAAATATATTTTTCATTTTCATCATAGTATACATTTATCTAACAATTGATATTGGTCCATTCTGAGTTTTTTCTCCTCCGTTCAATTCAATGATATAGTAATAAGTTCCGGAAGGCAAATCAGCACCATCTGAACTTCTTCCATCCCATTGGATACTAGTTCCGTCCGTTTGGTAAACCAAAGTTCCCCATTTAGAAAAAATCTGAACACTTGAAGAACTGTAAGAAGTGAAATCCAAATTCCAAGTATCATTTGTACCGTCTCCGTTCGGAGTAAAAGTATTAGCCAATTGAATACATGCTTGTGATTCATCTATTACGATATCACTAACAGTAGTTGCACAATTCTCACCATCGATGACAGTAACAGCATACGTTCCTTCTTCAACGTAGGTTAGCGGATTACCTGTTGCACCGTTAGACCATTTATAAGTATAACCTCCTGAACCCCCAGTTGCAGAAACCACTATCGTTACACCACCTTCAGTACAACTTTCCGTAACAGGAGTCGCACTAGCAACAATTGTACTTGCTGTAATTTCAATATCTGCCGAAGTAGAAACGACACAACCGTTAGGACTTGTATAATCATATGTAATTGTATGAATTCCTGGTCCAGCAACACTTGGATCAAAATACCCTCCCGAAACTCCTGTTCCAGAATAAACACCTCCTGTTGGAATACCGTTTTTAATTTCAAAAGGTTGCCCAATTCCGCAAACCTCATCAAATGCTACCATATAAGCATTAACGCTTAACACATTAATGGATATATCAGCACAAACAGTATTACCACAAGTACCTCCTTCAGCTCTTACATAATAAGATGTTGAATTAGTTGGTGTAACGGCAATAGATGAACCTGTACCTATTGGAGTACCTCCACAACTATTCTCATACCAAGTCCATTGTGCTCCAGTTACTAAACTTCCACCGTCTACGGTTAAGTTTGCGGAACTACCTGGACAAAAATTATTGTTATCTGTGATAACGCCTGATGCCGCTACAGACCCAGGCACAACTGTCACAGTAGCACTTGTACAATTTGTATTTCCACAAGTTCCTGTTGCTCTTACATAGTAAGTTGTAGATGCGTTTGGCGTAACAGTTATTGTATCTCCTATTCCCACAGGAATAGCACCACATGCTCCAGTATACCATACCCAGTCATATCCTGATGGCAAGGGTCCTCCAGTAACAAAAACTTGAGCCGTATCACCTGGACAAATATTATCATTGATAACAGTAGCTGCCGTTGGATCAGCAGCACCTACTCCCACAGTAATCAAAACAGAAGCACAAGCAGAATTACCACAAGTTCCTTCTGCTCTTACAAAATATGTAGTATTTGCAACGGGCGCAACGCTTATCGTATTACCAGTTCCCATTGGTGTACCTCCACAAGAACCACTATACCATTCCCAAGTCGCTCCAGTACCTAATGCACCTCCAACAACAGACAAAACTGTTGTTTGACCAGGGCAAATATTTGTGCTTGATGCAGCAATAGATGTTGGATCCGAACCAGACTGATTAACGGTAACGGTAACCATTTCACAAGCAGTATTGTTACATGATCCTTCTGCTCTTACGTAATAACTTGTTGTAGTCGTTGGCGAAACGGTTAAACTTGTTCCAGAACCAATTGAAGTTCCTAAAGCACAACCTCCTTCATACCATTCCCATGTTGCTCCAGTACCTAAAGTACCACCAACAACAGATAAAACAGAACTTCCTCCTGAACAAAAAACTGGAGGAGAGGCATTAGCACTTGTTGCAGCAACAGAATTCTGTTCAACTGTTACCGTGACACTTTCACATGCAGTTGGACCACATCCTCCTTCTCCCCTAACATAATAAGTTGTTGTAACTGCAGGTGTAACTGAAATTGAATTCCCAGATCCTTCGCTAACACCAGTACCGCAAGATCCGCTGTACCATTCCCATGTAGAAGAAGTACCAAGTACACCTCCATTCACAGTTAATGTAACAGGTGTACCATTACATACCGTACTTGCACTAGAAGTAGCACTAGTTGGCGCTACAGAAGGAGTTGTAACAGGCACGTTGACAGTAGCACAATTTGTTGTATTACAAGTTCCTGCTATTCTCACAAAGAAATCTGTAGTTGTTGCCACCGCATAACCTGTAAGCGTTGGCCCTGGTGTTGTTGCTATTAAATTACCACCACAAGCATCGTCAAACCATTCATAAGATGCGCCTGTCCCCAATGTCCCGCCAGAGGCTGTTAGATTTACCGTTCCCGCTCCACAAAGTGACACAGGACTCGAACTTAGAGACACAGGATCAGTTGAATTAGTTGATACCGTTACAGCTACAGGAGTACGAGCAGTTTCACAAGTAGCAACATTTCCATATGCCACATAATAAGTAGTACTAGTAGTTAATGTTGGAGTAAATGGGGATCCTGTACCTTGAATAGTACCTCCCGTTGCGGCATCATACCAAAGAAAATCCATTCCACCTACGGTTTGACCTGTTGTTGCAGATAAATTCGCTACGTCTCCTGGACATCCTGTTGTTATAGTTGAAGTGTTAGTAGGTGCACCTACTACAGTATAAGTAATTGTATAATTAACCACATAACCTCCTGTTCCACTTGCAGAAAAACTGGTAGGAACTCCAGGAACAATTCCTGAGAGAATATGATTAGGAGTTAACTGAGTTCGATTTTCATCATCATTCGTACAACCAGTGTTATAAGTATTATCACTTCCACAACCATCTTCTTCCCACATATCAATACTCAACTCAACTTCATCAGCACAAACGCCTGTTAAATTTAAAACCGTATTGTTGGCAGTGATTGTTCCACAAGTAACACCATCACCTGGATTAATAACGGTTACAGCACCAAAGCCAGCACCCGCACCACTCAATAATGTTTGAGCACTTATTCTATACCTTGGCTCGGGTTTCGAGAAAAAACCATCACTACCACATTGAAAGTTGTGAGCAACGGAAGTAGTTTGTATTGTTACGTTTACCAAGTCCTGCCCTGTTGCACCATTAACACTGCATAAAGCAAGAGTCAACACGGTTAAAATTCGCAAAAATGTTTTCATAATTTATTCTAATTATTTTTACTAATGTAGTAATTTTTGTTTAATCGAACATTTATCAATATTCTTTCTCAAACTTCTTAGTCTTCAAAGGGTTTTTATTTATCTCCTTATTGAATATTCTATTATGAAAAATGTCAATAGCTAGGAAAAATGCATTTCTAAATGACGTTTCATCTGCTATATTTTGACCTGCAATTTCATATGCAGTACCGTGGTCAGGTGAAGTTCTTACTATAGGAAGACCAGCGGTAAAATTAACACCACTACCACCTGCCAATGCTTTAAACGGGGTAAGTCCTTGGTCATGATACATTGCTAAAATACCATCAAAAGTGGCGTAGTTTTTTGAACCAAAAATCCCATCAGACGCGTAAGGCCCAAAAGCGACTATCCCTTCTTTTTTAGCGGCATCAATTGCTGGAATTATAATGGTGGATTCTTCTTCACCCAACATGCCATTTTCACCAGCATGCGGATTTAACCCCAACACTGCTATTCTAGGCTTAATGATACCAAAATCCCTAACTAAAGATTGATTCATCAACTTTAGTTTAGCTATAATAATCTCTTTGGTAAGCGTTTTAGGTATCTCACTTAAAGGAATGTGATTGGTAGCAATACCAACACGCAAATCTCCACTTACCATAAACATCAATGACTCATCTGCATTGGAATACTTTGTTAAATATTCTGTATGACCTGCGAATTGAAAATTTTCATTCTGAATATTTTTCTTATTGATTGGCGCTGTAACTAATACATCAATTTTACCTGCAGCCAAATCTTTGGTTGCTGCTTCCAAACTCATAAAAGCTACTTTTCCTCCATCAGGAGTAGACGAACCTAATTCGATTTTAAACTCATCATCCCAAACATTCAAAACATTTACTTTTCCATCTTGTGCTTCATCAGCATCATTGATTTTTTTGTAGTTAAAAGGTAATTCCAGTGCTTTCCTAAAATAGGATGCAATTTTTGCAGATGAATATATCACCGCAGTTGCATTTGTAAGCATCCTATTATCTTCCAGTGCTTTAATGATTACTTCAAAACCAATTCCATTTAAATCTCCAATGGATATTCCTACTTTGACTTTCTTACTCATGATTTAATTCTAATAATTTCTTTTGATAAAATCAAACAACATTCTTACTCCAGTACCTGTACCTCCCTTTGTTACATATCCCTTACCTGCATTTGCCCATGCTGGACCTGCGATATCTACATGCACCCATGGGTAATCTGTAAAGTGCTCTAAAAACTTTCCTGCTGTGATGGCTCCACCCTCGGCTCCTCCAATATTTTTCAAATCAGCAATTGGTGATTTAATCTCCTCCGCATACTCATCGTAAAATGGAAATTGTACCATTCTTTCATACGTATCATACCCAGACTCTGACAATTCCTCAAAAGTTGTTCTTTCTGCAGTTCCCATCATTACAGAAGCATAAGAACCTATTGCTCTAACTGCAGAACCAGTTAATGTGGCAAAATCAATAACTAATTCTGGCTTATATTTCTTAGCATAGGTCAAAGCATCTGCCAAAATCATTCTACCTTCTGCATCTGTATTCATGACCTCTACAGTAGTTCCGTCATACATTTTAACCACATCCCCAGGTGCGTATGCATTTCCACCAGGTCTATTATCAGTCGCAGGTATTAATCCAATTACATGAACATTTAGTTTTGCTTTAGCAACAGCGTAAATAGCACTCGCTACAGTAGCAGCACCACCCATATCACACTTCATAATGTCCATTGAATTAGCCGTTGGCTTTAAACTCAATCCACCAGTATCATAAACAACGCCTTTACCAACTAGCACCAATGGCTTAGCGTTACTATGTTTTTTAGGTTTATACTCTAAGATATTAAAAGTACAAGGATCTAAACTTCCTTGATTAACAGCAAGCAAACCACCCATTTTTAAAGATTCAATCTTTAATTGATCTAACACCTCCACTTTGAATCCAGCCTCCTTACCCATTTCAACTAATTCATCAGAAAGAGTAGGAGCGTTTAAATAAGACAATGGTTCATTTACGAGATCCCTACATTTGTAAATTGATTCAACTACGGCCCATAGTTCCTCCGACTTCTTAGAACTAATATTATCTTCTTGAACAAAGATGTTTTTTAATGAGTTTTCCTTGCTTTTCTTGTCTGTGAAATATTTTAAAAATTGATAATTGCTAAGTGCCATTCCTTCCACAACAAATAGCGCATTGTCATTTTTCACAACAGCAGAGACTATTACATCTTCTCCTTTTACAGCATTCAACCTTGAAGTGATAACTGCACCAGCTTGTCTTAATTTTTCTTTTGACTTATAATCTTGCTTTTTACTTGCTAGAACTACAAATGTTAACACATTTAAACGATTCAATTCGAAGAATTCACCATTTGCTTTTATGTTTTTCTTTAATAGTTGTATTTCTTCTTTTGAGAATTTGAGATTAGCAATTGATTTTAAACTATCGATTACAATTACCTTATGATTTTCAGTAGATTTTTTCTTTGCCATTGTGTTTCATTTTTTTTCAAATTTACATTTTATCATTAACCTTTCCTTTAAAATTTCGTCATTTTAATAATTATAACATGATTTGAAATGGATTAACGCAACATTTTTGGTAATTTAGTGTTAGCATTGTATTATAAACTCATTTGACTTGAAGAAAATACTATTATTCACCTTATTTTTTTTGCCACTATTGGCATTAGCTTCTCACAATAGAGGAGGTGAAATTACCTATCTTCATTTAGGAGGAAACACCTACCAGTTTACCATTACTACCTGTACGGATGTTGGGCCTGAAGCGCAAGCCGATAGAAACGAATTATACATTGACTATGGTGATGGTGTAGTGGACACCTTATTCAGAGACCAAATATTTCCTCAACCTTTTAATCATCAAAAAAACACTTATTTAGGTGTTCACACCTTCTCTTCTGCTGGCACTTATACAATCTGTATGCAAGATCCAAACAGAAACAACAACATTTTGAACATTAACAATGGTAATTCGGACGTTGAAGTTTTCTCACTGCAGACGCAATTGGTGATTAGCCCTTTCCTTGGTAACGCTAACAACTCGGTTCAATTTGATGAATGTCCATGTCCGGCTATTGCTTGTGTTGGGAAAATATATTGCTACAATCCTCAAGCAGTAGATCCTGACAACGATAGTTTGAGTTATGAACTCACAGCGCCATTTGGAGCAGACTGTCTTCCAATGGGAATTCAAGCTACCTATTTATTTCCGAATGATGTTGCTGGAGGAACGCTCAATATTGACGCAACAACTGGTACAGTTTGCTGGGATAGCCCAGGTATGATCGGTGAGTTTAACTTTACCATAAAGATTACAGAATGGAGAAACGGGGTTAAAGTGGGTCACGTTTACAGAGACATCCAATTAACGGTTGATGGTAATTGTAACAATACTCCTCCAACAATAGTTAGTCCTCCTGAAATTTGTGTAGTAGCTGGAGATAATGTAAACTTTAATGTAACGGCCAACGATGTAGATGGAAATACAATTAGTTTGAGCGCAACGGGAACTCCGTTTATCACCTCATCTAGTCCTGCTACTTTCCCTTCGGTAAGTGCTGCAAGTTCGGTGACAAGTAATTTTAATTGGAATACAGCTTGTAGTCACATTAAACCTGGTGTTTACCAGGTTCTTTTTGCTGTTCAAGACAACGGTGATCCGGTTTTTAGCAATTATTCACAAACTATTATCAAAATAATTCCTCCAAAAGTAACAGGTGTGCAAGTCAACCCTTTTGGAAATGGAGTCAATGTTCAATGGGATCAGTCAACATGCGCTGAAGCGGAGGGCTATCATATTTACAGGTCAAATAACCAAGGGCCTTCCATTACAGACTGTTGCAATAATACTGGCCCTATCTCTATTGGATACGATAAAATAGGAACAGTTTACGGCAATTCAACAACTACGTATTATGACAATACAAGTCTTACGTTAGGCATCGATTACTGCTATCTTGTAACCGCTTTTTTTAGCATCAATCAAGTGGAGAGCTGCCCTTCTGACACTTCATGTGCAAGTCTTAAGAAAGAAGTGCCTATCCTTACTCATGTCACTGTAAATACAACTGATATAGCAGGTGGAATTGATTCAATTATGTGGTCTAAGCCTACAGAATTGGACACTAATCAATTTCCAGGCCCATACCATTACAAAGTATATCAAGGACCATCCTTATCTAACATTAACACTTTTATTGGACAGACAAATTCTCAAACATTCTTATACAACACGGATACAACTTACACATCTTCAGGGTTAAATACACAAGACCAGCCTTATTACTATCGAGTTGAATTATTCTACACCAACAATGGCTCAGATAGTTTAGTTGGATCTTCAAATTCCGGTGGCTCTATCTTTGTAACGACTACTCCTAACGACAACGAAATTCTCCTTTCATGGCAAGAAGAAGTACCTTGGATTAACATATCATATGAAATTTACAGATCTGCCGTTTTTGGTGGACCATATAATTTCATCGGAACCACAACCACACAGAACTACATCGACACTGGCTTAGTAAATGGTGCCAACTATTGTTACTATGTAAAAAGCATAGGTTTATATTCTAATCCTAGCATCATCAACCCTATTGAAAATTTAAGTCAAATTGTTTGTGAAAGTCCGGTTGATTTAACAGCGCCTTGTCCTCCTATACTATCCATTAATGGAGATTGTGAGATTGGCGAGAACGAATTAACTTGGAACAACCCAAATAATAGTTGCGCAGATGATGTGGTAGGTTATAATCTTTATTACACAGATGTTCAAGGTGATACTATGGATTTAATTGCTACGTTCAACTCGGCTGAAGACACTACTTTCGTGCATTCTAATAATGGATCGATAGCAGGTTGCTATGTTGTCACAGCTTTAGATTCGATTCAATACAATAATGAAAGTGACAGTAGTAATGTAGTTTGTTTCGACAACTGTCCAAGTTATAGTTTGCCAAATGTTTTCTCTCCAAATGCAGATGGCGACAATGATTTATATCATGCACTTCTTCCATACAAGTATGTTGAAAGCATAGAAATTGAAATTTACAATAGATGGGGACAAGTTGTTTTTGAAACCAACAATCCTGATGTTAACTGGGATGGTAAGCACAAAGATAGTGGACTGCCAGTTCCTGATGGAGTCTATTACTATTTATGTACCGTGAATACTATCAGACTAACCGGCATAGAGCCCATTATTTTGACTGGATTTATTCACCTGTTTGACAACACTGGTGGATCCTCTAAATAACTAATTATAGGAAGTTCTTAAGATTAATATTTTCTTCCATATCTACATCAACAGATTTGGAGATACCATAAACTGAACCTTTCACTTTCCCTTTTAAACCTATTGTCACCTCCCCTTTAAGCAAGCCTCCTAAGGAGCCCATTGCGGCTTTCATAATACTTCGAGTATCTGCTTTCAGCACAACACCATAAACGCCAGCAGTCTTTTTCTTTAGAACAATTTTATCATCTAAAGTAGTTTTACCCACGTACTTTCCATTTAAATAAATATCCAATGTGGATTTCTTCACTTTAATATTATAAGTGTTTGGGTTATCAACTAATACATCCACTTGCAATTTTAGGTTATCGTCATTTCTATCTACTACAGATACATCTTTAACGCCATTGAATTTTACATCTTCATAATCAAAACACCCTTGCATTAACAAAAGTGGTAAGGTCAGAAGAACCAACCATATTCTATATTTTAATCTCATACACTACTAATTGTTATTAGCATAGTACTTATAAAACAACGGAATAGTTTCAATTCCTTTGAAATAATTGAATAAACCATAATGCTCGTTAGGCGAATGTATTAAATCAGAGTTTAGTCCAAATCCAAATAAAACAGATTTTAAACCTAACACCTCTTCGAATAGTGCAATGATAGGAATACTACCGCCACTTCTTGTAGGAATTGGTTTTTTACCATATGTTTCCTCCATTGCTTTTGACGCTGCTTGATAGGCAGGGAAGTTTGTTTCCACCACGCCACCTTGACCCCCATGATGAGGAGTGACCTTCACCTTAACACCTTTTGGCGCAATGGATTCAAAATGATTTTTAAATAACTCAGTAATCTTTTCCCAGTTTTGGTTTGGCACTAAGCGCATCGATATTTTGGCAAATGCCTGGCTTGGTAAAACTGTTTTCGCTCCTTCTCCTATATAGCCACCCCAAATACCATTCACATCCAATGTTGGTCTTATTGAGGTTCTTTCATTGGTTGAAAATCCTTTCTCACCATAAACCACTTCAATACCCAAATCTTTTTGATAATCTTCTAAATTGAAAGGAGCTTTTGCCATCTCGTTTCTATCTTCTTGACTCACTTCTATCACATCATCGTAAAATCCAGGAATGGTGATGTGATTATTTTCATCTTGAAGAGAAGCAATCATTTTCGCTAGAATATTTATTGGATTAGCCACAGCGCCTCCATAAACTCCAGAATGCAAGTCTCTATTAGGACCTGTTACTTCGACCTCTACATAACTTAAACCTCTAAGCCCAACAGTAATAGAAGGTATGTCATTGGCAATAATGGAAGTGTCAGAAACTAGAATCACATCCGCCTTAAGTTTTTCAACATTCTCTTTAACGAAAATAGCCAAGTTACTTGATCCAACTTCTTCTTCACCTTCAATCATTAATTTCACATTGCATGGCAAACAGTTGTTTTGAATCATGTACTCAATTGCTTTCACATGCATATACACCTGTCCTTTATCATCACATGCTCCTCTTGCGAAGATTGCACCTTCAGGATGCAATTCGGTTTTCTTCACCACCGGCTCAAAAGGGTCGCTATGCCATAGTTCTATTGGATCTGCTGGTTGAACATCATAATGACCATAAACCAAAACTGTAGGTAACTTCTCATCAATAATGTGTTCTGCATATACAATTGGATGACCTGCAGTGGGACAGATTTCTACTGTTTTCATTCCTGCATTAATCAAACTATCTTCAACGAATTTAGCAGTTAACTTTACCTCTTCCGTAAATGCAGGATCTGCACTCACAGATTTAAGTTTTAAAAACTCGACTAACTCGTTAACTAATCTTTCTTTGTTTTCTACGGTAAATTCTTTTGAAGTCATCATTTAATTATTTTCAACAAATATAACAACCATTAGTAAAAGCTGGCGACCTCTCTTCCAAAAAGTATCAAGCCTACCTAACAATACACTCCTCTTAAACCATTTACAACCTACTAATGACGCTTCTTAATTGAATTTCCAAATTATGAGATAAAACCTTATTCTAATTATTATAGAATAGTTAATTTCGCACAAGAATTAAAACAGCAAATGTTAATGCATGTTTTATTATTTCAAAGTTAAAGAAAATGGAAAGAAAAGTTAGAGTAAGATTTGCCCCTAGTCCAACAGGAGCACTTCACATGGGAGGAGTGAGAACTGCATTGTACAATTATTTGTTTGCCAAAAAACATGGTGGTGACTTTTTATTGAGAATAGAAGACACCGATCAAACTAGATTTGTACCTGGTGCTGAAGACTATATCATTGAATCACTAAAGTGGTGTGGAATCATGCCTAATGAAGGCCAAGGAATTGGTGGAGACTATGGTCCTTACAAGCAATCAGAAAGAAAAGACGCTGATATTTATACTCAATATGCTTTTCAATTAGTTGAGAATGGTCATGCTTATTATGCTTTTGATACTTCGGAGGAACTATCTGAAATGAGGGAAATTGCTAAAAAAGCAAAAATGCCGAATTGGCAATACAATAGCATAACTCGAAACTCTTTAAAAAACTCAGTTTCACTTTCTGAAGATGATGTTAAAGCAAGACTAGATGCTGGTGAACCGTTTACTATAAGAATCAAAATGCCTCGAAATGAGGATGTGAGATTTCATGACGAAATAAGAGGTTGGGTAACGGTAAACACTAACAATCTTGACGATAAAGTTTTATACAAATCTGATGGAATGCCAACTTATCACTTGGCAAACATTGTGGATGATTACATGATGGAAATTTCTCACGTTATTAGAGGTGAAGAATGGCTACCTTCTGCCCCACTTCATGTTTTGTTATACAGATATTTAGGCTGGGAAGATAAAATGCCGCTTTTTGCTCATTTACCCTTATTAATGAAGCCTGATGGCAATGGAAAATTAAGTAAAAGAGATGGAGACAGATTAGGGTTTCCAGTTTTCCCATTGGAATGGAAAGACCCAAACTCAGGTGAAATTTCATCCGGCTATAAGGAAAATGGTTATTTTCCAGAAGCGTTTATCAACATGCTAGCCTTCTTAGGCTGGAATCCTGGAACTCCTCAAGAAATTTTTAGTCTGGAAGAACTGGTGGATGCTTTCACCTTGGAAAGAGTAAGTAAAAGTGGTGCTAAATTTGATCCAGAAAAAACTAAATGGTTTAACCAACAATATCTACGCGCTAAAAGCAACGAAGAGTTAGGTGCTTTGCTAGGTAAAAAAGTGGAAGGCGACTTCACTCCAACATATATGGCGGGTGTAGCTAACATGATGAAGGAAAGAGCTTCTTTCATTGATGATATGCTTGAAGGAGATTATTTCTTTGGAAGACCAACTGTGTTTGATGAAAAGACTGCTAGAAAAAAATGGAAAGAAGAAACTCCGGCCATCTTGACAGAATTAGCGGCTAAATTTGAATCTATCAGCGATTGGTCAAGTGAGAACATCGAAACTTCATTTAAGTCTTTCTTAGAGGAGAAGGAATTAGGAATGGGCGCAGTATTGCCTAATTTTAGATTGGCGGTTACCGGAAAAGGAATGGGACCATCTATGTTTGAGATTGCTCAATTACTTGGTAAAGAAGAAACATTAGAAAGAATTAAAGAAGGCATTTCTAAACTGAGTTAATTCTCAATCAAAAAATATTAAAGCCATGTCCAAAAAAAGGGTATGGCTTTTTTCGTTCTCCTAACAACTAAAATAATACAATTCGTCACCAATTGAGTGATCTAATCATTCAATGAAAAAGTAAAACTAAATTTCAAATACATTGAAAACAATAAAAGGCGAGTAATAAATTACTCTCCTTTTATTGTGGTGCCTCCAGCCCCGCAGCTGCGGAGGAACTAGTGACTATTCTTTCAATTTTGTTTCTATGATATTTGTTAGGATTTCAGTATCTTCAATTATCCTCAAATTGAAATGTCTACTTTTTTGGCTTTTTACAAAACGCTCTAACTTTTGGGCTATCAATTTACTTTCACATTTATATTGTAAAACATACTTCCAGTCATTTGCTGCTTTACTATATCCTTTTGAACCAGCTTTTTCATTATGATATATAATACGGCTCTCCAAATCAGAGGTCTCACCAAGATAATACTTGTCAATTTGTGCACTGTAAATGATATAGAAATAATGAGTTGTCATTTGATATAAAACAAAAAAGAGGATGATAAATCATCCTCTTTTATTGTGGTGCCTCCAGGATTTGAACCAGGGACACACGGATTTTCAGTCCGTTGCTCTACCAACTGAGCTAAGGCACCAGCCTTAATTGGGGTGCAAATATAAAAGATATTTTTATAATCCCATACATTAAGAAAAAAATAATTAAAAAATTTCAATTGCGTATCTTCGCAGATATAATAAATAAAAGGTGAATACATTTAAGGATAAAGTTGTTTGGATCACAGGAGCCAGTTCGGGCATAGGAAAAGCGACTGCGATTCAACTATCCAAGCAAGGGGCAATTGTAATTCTTTCAGCCAGGCGTAGGTCAGAATTGGAAAAGGTAGCAGAATTGTGTATTGGAAAATCACTAATCTTGCCTATTGACTTAACTCAAAGCGAATCCTTTGAAGAATTAGCTCAACAAATCATCACAAAATACAGTAGAATTGACCTTTTGATAAACAATGGCGGCATTTCCCAAAGAAGTGAAGCATCCGAAACAGCATTAGAAGTAGATAGAAAATTGATGGAGGTAAATTACTTTGGTAATATCGCTTTGACAAAAACAGTGCTTCCTATTTTTCACCAACAAAAATCTGGTAGCATAATCGTTATAAGTAGTCTTTCTGGTAAATTTGGATTTTATCTAAGGAGTGCATATGCAGCAAGCAAATTTGCTTTAGTTGGTTTTTATGAAAGTTTAAGACTAGAAGAAGAACAAAACAACATTCAAGTTCACTTGGTATTTCCTGGGTTTATTAAAACTAATATTTCTCAAAATGCTTTGAATGCTTCAGGAGAGAAACACGATCAATTAGACAACAACCAGGATAAAGGAATTACTGCTGAAGAATGTGCCAAGAGAATGCTAAAGGATGTACTAAAAAACAAAAGAAACATATATATCGGAGGGAAAGAAATGATGTCACTAAAAGTTCAACGCTTCTTCCCTAATTTGTTTCATAAAATAATCAAAAAGCAAAATGCAACTTAGAAACTTCACTATTACAACTTTTTTGTTGCTGGCAATTCTTACTAGTTGTTCCAACCTTAAAAAAGTTAATCAAAACAACGAAATCATGTTAGGAACAATTGAAGAAAAAACTTTCACCAACAAAGGAGGTAAGGAAATAAACACTATTCAAGATCTTTATTTTAAAGTTCAAAATGGCGAAACCTACTTCATTAAGTTTATGTCGTCAAGTATTTCATATGACCAAGCAAAAGCACAATTAGGTAAGAAAATATCCGTAGAAGCAGAAATCATAGACGGACTTTGGGATGTGCCAGATGACAATCCACAATTTGCGCAAAGCAGAACTGGACTATATATTGTCATCAAAAGTTTTACTCCTATAATTAAGAAGAAAGATTAATAAAATATATTGATGTGTCCATTAAATTGTCCTGGTGTAGAACCATCAGTTAAGATTAATACATAATAATATAATCCTGGGGACATTCCTCCTCCGTCCCAATTGTTTTGGTAGTCAGTATCAGAATAAACTAGTCCACCCCATCTATTGTACACGTACAACTCTGAATTAGGATGGTAAGATAATCCGCCAAATACTAACTCATCATTTTGACCATCACCATTAGGCGTGATAACATTGGGTGTAGTAATAGCACAAGTATTTAAAAGCAAGTTTGAACTATCTGAAACAACTGTCCCACATTGGTCGGTCACTTCAAAAGAATAGATTCCTGCTTGGGCATAGTCAATTAAGATAGTATTACTCACAGAGTCTATTGTATATCCTAGAACACCAGGAGGCAAACTAAGATTATTGATTTGATATGGCGCAGCACCTCCGTTAAGTACATATTTTAAAGAAGCGGTGCTGTCTGCATTACGACATTGCCTTTCTGAAGACACATCAAAGTTTATAGGCGTTTGATTAGAAGTATTCGTAAAATTTAAAGTTGTGTCCAATCCACAAGCATCCATAATGGTGAGAATGTAATTTGCATTATTTGAAATCACTGTTACATTAATTAAACTATCTGTACTTCCAGTTGACCAGCTATAGTTGTACGGAGAAGTTCCTCCACTTAAAGGGTAACCAAACAACTGTCCTGGATCACCAAGACAAGTAACATAGTTAACCGAATCAGATTGCACTAAATCAAAAGGAACATATGGCGGCACGACAATAGTTAACGAATCAGATGCCTCATTTAGACAACCATCAGTAACAGTCAATACATATGTTGTGGTAACCAAAGGCTGAACGATCAAACTAGGATCTGCCACATTCCAATCTAAGGTTAAAGTAGGGACTCCACCTCCTGCAGCACCGGTTAATTGTACAGACTGGCCAACACAAGTTAAGGTAGAATCTGGCCCCGCGTCCACTAAAATAGGTGGCGGTGCTTGTTGCAAGAAATAAACTGTATCCGCACCAACAAATCCACATGCATCAGATGCATTTAGAATAAGCGTATCAGAACCTAGTTGCGTAATTGTGTAGCTTACATTGGTCCCTGTACCTCCATTACTCCAGGAATAATTATATGGCGGAACACCAACATTAACACTTCCTGTGAAATCTAAAATTTGCCCTACACAATAATAGATACTATCGGGACCTGCATAAGGAATCACATCGTAAGGATCTGAAATGTATAAATATGTTGTATCAAACAATAAAGAACAAGGTCCTGAACTTGCAATTGGCACAGCGATCCACAAAGTGTCTACGCCTTCCACAAGACCATCTCCTATGGCACTTATTGTAAGTATTACTGTATCTGAATTATTAAAGACTACATAGTTATTTGGTATGGTAGTATAGTCACTCCCATTGATTGCATTTCCTCCAATATCAAAAAACACGGTATCACTCGAGTTACTGTCTGGTCTTACAAAAATAAAATCAACATCACTTCCTATTGCGCAATCTTCATAAACCACACCTGGTGTATTTGAAAAGAATCCTACGGGTGTTTCTAGAGAAACCTGTACTCCCGAAGAAGACAAACTTCCTGCCTCAATAAAAACTCCTGAATCCAATATACCATCAACACCATCTCCAATGGCAAATTTAAGGTGATAACTCCCACCACATTGAACGACATAAGTTGCCGTAAGAGTTACAGTTCTTCCATCATATTGTATGTAAGTATTACTTCCGTTATAAGGTGCAGTAAAACCATCTCCATTATCTATGTAATAGGCCGCATTAGTAAATGCGTTTACATTATCAATTGAAATAGGTGTAGTAGTACCAGGAATCAATGCAATATTAACTGCTCCATTGGAATACGGCCCAGTAATACCTGTTCCACTAAGGAAGATACCAAATGCATCATTAATTCCTCCACCAACGTATTCCATATACTCTTCACTTGCAAAAGAATAACTAAACTTAATAGTATCTCCAGCTGGGACTAAATCAAATTCTAAAATTGCTGCATCATTTATTGAAACGGATGAAATAGCATTTAAATCTGGATCAGCTGATGAATTAAAGAAATCAGTACCCATTCCTCCAGTATTGTTTGGGCCAACCGCATCATTGACCATACCAGATGACATTACCAATCCAGAATCAATAGCAAGGTTTGTGTTCACTCCATTAAAAAATCCAATTTGTGGATCTGTAGCCGTACCTGGCATTCCATTGAAGGTGACATTTGAAACCGTAACACCTGAACCTACCAAATAGTTTTGCACCAAATTGGTAGGAGTTATATTAGCATTAATTACTAATTGTGCATTACAAAACAATGACAAGAATACAGAAAGGAAGAGTAGATTAAATTTCATAGTATGGTTTCTTTGCCTAATTGACGTACGAAAAACAACTCAGGTTGCTTTTTAATTGTAACTTATTTAGCAGTTGGTCGTCTTACTGATAAACCGGTAAGAATAAACATTTAAAAAAATTAGCAAATGAAAAAAATATATACACTTCTATTCTCATTAATGATAATTGGTGGGAGTATAGCACAGCAAGAATCGGATGTAGCAATTGACGACACTACTAAGATTAAAATTGGAAACATGACTATCATTTTTGGGGAGGATAGCGAAGAAGATTCTGAATTTGACTTTGATATGGAAGAGGAGGAAGAAGAAGATTCTAAATCTATCAGCGCAATGATGGAAATGGGACTAGGCATGAATGGTTGGTTAACGCCTTCTGGAACTACAACATTTTCGTCTGAATATCAAAACATGGGATTACAACTAAATAGATCTAGAGCATTTAGCATGCACTTAGTAATGGATGGTTTGGACATTGCAAAAAAACACTTATTCATTTCTCCTGGAATTGGCGTAACATGGAATAACTATCATTTTGAAGATAAAAGTGTAAGTATCACCACTGGTGCAGATACTACAATGTTCATTTCCGATTCTTTAGTACAGTTTGACAAATATAAACTTAGAACAACTTACTTAGAGGTGCCTTTCACAATTGGTGCTAGAATTGGAAATACAGAGGATACTCATTTTACAATTGAAGCAGGCGTAATTGGAGGGATCAACATCTCTTCGGTAGTGAAGCAACGTGCTTTTGTAAAAGAAGTAAAGTTTAAAAATAAAATTAAAGACGACTTTAATGTCAACCCATTTAAATTGGATGCCATCGTGAAACTACGTCTAAATAATACTATTGGTCTTTATGGAAGATATTCCCTGACTACCATGTTTGAACAGAATAAAACTCAGGAGGTTTATCCATTTTCATTAGGTGTAACAATCGGAGGTATTTAATATATTTCTTGTTGGTTTAAGTTAGAAAGTCGGAGTTTACTCCGGCTTTTTTTACCATTTTCCACCAAAAATTCGATCATAAACATCTTGCGAAAGTTGTCTAACCAATTCAGTAAGTAACTCACCTTCTACACTTGCGAAATTGGATTGACTATCATAATCTACAAAAGCAGATACAGATTCACTTCCTTCCTTTACTGTATTAGAACTATTCTCGTCTAATGCTCCAGTAAATTCCCAAGTAAACTTAACAGTCATGGTTAATCTATTCGGAGCCGCTACATCAGTACCAGCCTGAATACTGATGGGATCAATTCTATAATCACTTATAACACTATCGATCACCCTATCTCCTTTTTCTGCTACTAACTCTTTCTTAGATTGCGTGAGCACAATATCTCTCATTCCTTCAGTTAATTGAATACTTGCTGAAGAGCTCGCTAAGCTACTTTTGTTTTCTAAAAAATTGACTTGAATAGATTTTCCTGGAATTTCCTGATTACTTTTTCCGCCAGGCTTTAAACTAAAACTAGGAAGCTTACAATGGCTAAACGAAAGTAACAATGATACAGTTAATGATATGGATAGTAGTTTCCTCATTACTTCTGTATCTCGTATTCTTTTATTTTTCTGTATCAAGTTCTTTCAGATATCCCAAGCTCTTTAGCCGCGTATTTACGCTTGCCATTGTGTTTGTCCAAAGCTTTGATAATCAATTCCTTTTCTCTCTCTTCCAAAGACAAACTTTCCTCTACTTCAATATGTTCTTCAATTGGATCTTGATAAGTATAGCTGTCATCATTAGGAGCATATCTAAAATCATTTGCACGTGAAAGATTTGACGGCACTATACCCGAGCTAGTCGTAGAAGCAGTTTCTGGATGTGAGAACTTTTGTATTACCTCGTTTCTTTCTGAAGTTGTAAACTCATGATTTCCGTCCATCAACTCCACGATGACACGTTTCATATCGGTCATTTCCTTTTTCATATCAAAAAGGACTTTATACAGCATTTCTTTTTCCGCTGCATCCATGCCGCCCGTAGAATTTTCATTTACTACAGCAGGTAAGTTGGACAAATCTTCGAAGGGTAAATATTTTAAAAGTAAATCTCTTGAAATATTTCTTTCTTGCTCAATTACTGATATTTGTTCTGTGATATTCTTCAACTGCCGAATATTACCCGGCCATTTGTAAGCCATTAATGCATGAACTGCATTTTCATCCAATCTAATAGTTGGCATTCTATATTTCTCAGCAAAACTTGCTGCAAATTTTCTAAACAAAAGATGTATATCGTCACGCCTTTCTCTTAATGGAGGCAAAGTAATAGGCACAGTACTCAGTCTATAAAAAAGGTCCTCTCTAAACTTACCTTTACGAATTGCATTGTCCATTTTTTCATTAGTGGCAGCAATAATTCTTACATCGGTTTTTATCACTTTGGACGAACCTACCTTGATAAATTCACCAGTTTCCAAGACTCTCAATAACCTCACTTGCGTTTGTAAAGGCAACTCAGCTACTTCATCCAAGAATATGGTTCCACCATCTGCTACTTCAAAATATCCTTTTCTACTTCCTTGTGCTCCTGTAAACGCACCTTTTTCGTGTCCAAACAGTTCGCTATCTATAGTTCCTTCAGGAATCGCTCCACAGTTAACAGCAATGTACTCATGGTGCTTTCGATTACTATAGTGATGAATGATTTGTGGGATTGTTTCCTTACCTACACCACTTTCTCCTGTCACCATTACGGAAATATCGGTTGGAGCAACTTTAATTGCCACTTCCAACGCTCTATTAAGTGCTGGTGCATTACCTATTAAGCCAAATCTTTGCTTTACTGTTTGTATTTCCATTAGTCAACTACTTTTCCAAATAATGTTGCTCCTGTACAACTTTCAATGAGCACATTTACGTAAGTTCCTTTTGTTAATTCACCCTTATCAATTATCACCATAGCGTTTTGAGTATTACGTCCACACAATTGCGAATCGGGAAATTTACGAGAAGGTCCTTCAATTAATATTTCTTGAGTTTGTCCAACAAAATGACTTAATCTAAATAATGAATTTTCATTTTGCACTTTTATTACCTCTGCTAATCTTCGTTTCTTAACTTCAAGCGGAATATCATCTTCGTATTTTCTTTCAGCTAGTGTTTTTGGACGTTCAGAATAGAAAAACATATATGCATAATCATAACGCACTTGTTTAACCAAATCGATTGTATCTTGATGTTGCTCTTCTGTCTCAGTACAAAACCCTGTAATGATATCTGTAGAAATAGCACAATCCGGCATAATTCTTCTGATTGCTGAAATTCTATTATCATACCATTCACGTGTATACCCTCTGTTCATTTTTTTCAAAATCTCGGTATTTCCAGACTGAACAGGGAGATGAATGTATTTGCAAATATTATCATATTTAGCCATCATATGTAATACATCATCCGTCATATCTTTAGGGTGTGAAGTAGAGAATCGTACTCTCAATTTCGGATTAACTTTCGCCACCATCTCCATTAACTCAGCAAAATTAGTGGTAGGAATATTTTCATCCACAATCTCTCCTTTTTTGGATACGTTCCAACGGTATGAATCTACATTTTGACCTAACAAAGTAACTTCTCTATATCCTTCTTCAAATAACTGTCTTGCTTCCGCCACAATACTCAATGGATTTCTTGAGCGCTCTCTTCCTCTTGTAAAAGGTACCACACAAAATGAGCACATGTTGTCACATCCTCTGGTAATTGAGATAAAAGCTGTTACACCGTTACCTCCCAATTTAACCGGACTGATATCCGCATATGTCTCGTCTCTTGACAATAAAACATTAACTGCTTTTTGACCGCTATCTACTTGCGCAATCAATGAAGGCAAATCTCTATAAGCATCAGGACCAACTACAACATCTACTAACTTTTCTTCTTCCAATAAAGTTTCCTTCATTCTCTCAGCCATGCATCCTAAAATACCAACTACCAAATTTGGGTTAACTTTTTTCTGTTTCTTAAATAATTGTAATCGCTTTCTAACTGTTGCCTCCGCTTTTTCACGAATCGAACAAGTATTAAGCATTACCACATCCGCCTCTTCTACATTTCTTGTAGTAGTAAAACCTTCTTTTTGAAGAATAGAAGCAACGATTTCACTATCTGAGAAATTCATAGCACAACCATAACTTTCTAGATATAGTTTGCGGCCATTTGGAACATTCCCTTCCATCATGACTGCTTCACCTTGTCTCTCTTCAATAATAACCTTTTCGTCCATTGTAAAAAATTAGAAAACAAAGGTATATAATTAAAATGTATGACAAATTGTCATTTAAAGAAAATTAACAGAAAAAGGATGAAAAACTTAGAATATATCCCAAGGATCAATCACTTGACTTGAATCAACTTTACAATCGATAACTGTAGGATCTCCAGAATTAATTGGTGAAAAATCTCCATGGGAGATTTTAATATTTTTGTCTTTATAAACTTTTCCCATATAATAACCCCAAATAGGAAGGCCTGTATTTGCCCCTTGACCATACTTGGTTGACTTAAAATGTACACCTCTATGATCACAACCAACCCAAACCCCTGTAACTAAATCAGGCGTATGACCGATAAACCAACCATCTGTATTATCTTGGGTAGTCCCTGTTTTCCCTGCCATTGTTCCTTTAAATTGGTAAGCATATTTTGAACTTCTAATTCTTGCCGCAGTACCACCCCATTTTCCGTCAGCAGGTCTTTGCACTCCCGCAACTCCCTTCATCATTTTAAGCACTTCAAATGCGTCATTAGGATCGAGTATAGCCTTAGTTTGGATATGAGATTCGTAAAGTACTTTACCTCCTCCATCTTCAATTCGTAAAATAGAAATTGGCTTATGGTATTTTCCTTTTGCGCTAAACACACAATGAGCGGCAGTCATATCAAGTACCGTTTGATCACACACTCCTAACCCTAAAGATGGATATGCCTTCACCGAACTATTCTTCATACCCATATTACTGAGGTATTTTACCACCCTTTCGTTATTACCTCCTGTTTTATTGATGACATAAGCTGTTACAGGATTCGAAGAGTTAGCTAATCCAAAATGAATAGGCGTCATAGTTCCGTCAAATCCATCTCCAGAAGGACACCATTGTTTGCCATCTTCTAATTCAACACAATACTCTATATATGGTATCTCATCACAGGGTGTCAATACACCTGCTTCAATTGCAGCTGCATATACAAATGGTTTTATTGTAGAACCTACTTGCCTTTTGGCTATTGAAGCATAATCATACTTAAAAAAACTAAAATCTGGGCCTCCAACATATGCCTTTATAAATCCTGTTTTGGGGTCAATTGAGACCAATCCTGCTCTTAAAACTTTGAAGTGGTATTTGATGCTATCCAATGGGGTCATCTCCACTTTTTTAGTGTGATTTTTAGAGTTCCAGTCAAACACCTCTAAAGTTGTTACTTCATTAAAATTTTGTTCAATTTTCTTATCTGTCCAACCTAAAGTTTTTAGTTTTTGGTAGCGATCAGATGCTTTCATCGCTGCCAATAGATACTTTTCCGCATTTTTAGTAGAAACGCTATTGGAAAAAGGGTAATTCTTGTTCTTTTCAATATTCTCATCCAATTGTTGCTGGAGTGTTTTGGATAAATGCTCTTGCACAGCCCATTCGGCATGTTGTTGCATATCTGCATCCAATGTAGTATAGACTTTTAAGCCATCCTTAAAAATATTGTAATCTTCCCCAAATGAGTTTTTTAGGCCTTTTTCCTTCAATATAGAAATTGCATCTTGTTTCACTTGCTCTCTAAAATAGGGTGCCAATCCAGTAGTGTGTGTTTCCGGGTGATAATCTAATCCTATAGGTAATACCCGTACTGAATCATATTGCGCTTGCGTTAACTTATCATTTTTAAGCATTTGATTGAGTACTACTTCTCTTCTTTTCAAAGTAGCTGATGAATCCCTTACTGGATTATAGATAGATGGGTTCTTTGCCATACCCACCAACATTGCAGCTTCCTGAATCTCTAAATCCTTTGGTTCTTTATCAAAATAAATTCTCGCTGCTGAGTGAACACCAACTGCTGTATTCAAAAAATCAAATTGATTGAAATACATTGCGACAATTTCCTTTTTTGTATACCTATTTTCCAATTTCGTGGCAATAATCCATTCAGCAAATTTCTGTCGGATCCTTCCAAATTTACTTGCAGGAGCCTCGTGAAACATCATTTTGGCTAACTGCTGAGTGATTGTACTTCCTCCTCCTTTATTTCTTAACGTAGCAGCACCACCAACTGCTCTTAGCAGAGCCCAACCATCAACTCCTGAATGCTCAAAAAACCGCTCATCCTCTGTAGAAACCAATGCATCCACTAAAAATGGAGATAGTTCTTGATACGAAACTTTTGTTCGATTGGTGATATAGTAAGTTCCTAAAATTTCTCCCTTTATATCGTAGACAATACTTGCTTCATCTGATCTTGGATTCTCTAACTGAGTCAATGAAGGTAATTCATCCTCCGGAACGGACCACAGCATAAGAAATACAGTAAGAATTGGTGCAAGAACAACAAGCCATGTTGCAATGAGCACTATAACCTTTTGTCTAGTGGACAGTTGCGCAGCATCTGCAGTTGACTTTTTTTTAGTTACTGCTGGCTTCTTTTTTAAATTTTTTAAAGTCTTCCTTGCCAAGTTATCATTTTATTAAGGTGTGGATTTTTTAATTGTCAACCCAACATCGGACACTTCCCCTAATTCCTGATCCCTCATGCCTTGTACAAAAGTGATTTTGTGTTTTCCTGCCTGCGGGAATCGTACACTCTTCATAAACAATACATTGTTCTCTACCATGCTTCCAGAAACTTTACCGTTCCAGTGACCAGTAACATCAGCTAAAGGAATTTGCACCGTATCGAAAGCAACTAACTCAGGACCGGCCAAAGCCATAAAAACATAGCAATTTGCCCATTCGTAGCTAGTTGTTATTCTCAAATTCATAAAGAAGTCATACTTCTGCATCGTATCCTTTATGTCAAACTCAAACGATACAGAATCATTGTAGTTCCATGATTGACCCTCCATAACTTTGGAATCCTCATAAAACACATTCTTATCGGTGCATGAACTAATAACAAATGCACAAAAAAACAATACTAAAAATGATGCTATTTTAAACTTTGATGCTAACATAAAAAGTTTACTCTTTAGGTGTAGGATTATTAGGAGTTGAAGGCTTTCCTCCTTCACTATTTGGCTTCTTCTTTTTGAAGTTTTTTCTCCTCTTATTTGGTTTGTTTGTCCCGCCTGCTTTCGCTTCAGGATTCTTTGCGCCTCCTTCAGGATTTGGTTTATTCGAGTTATTAGAATTAGGGTTGTTTCTTTTCTTGTTTCTTGACTTGTTTCTATTTCCCTTTTTCTTATTGAATTTACTATCAAAACGAGTTAAATCATCTTGATCATCTACATTAGCATATTCTACTTCATTCTTAGGCTCCTCTACTTGAACGTAATCTGTAATATTACTAATTTTTGTACCTTTCTTATTCAACTCTATCAACTCAAAAACCCTGTCTACAGTCAAACAGATAATCGCTGAATTTTTCTCTCCTTTCACCAAGTACCACATCAATCTTTTGAAGACATCTGTTTTAATGTGTACAGCAGTACCTTTAGCTGTTTCAAGTGGTTTTCTTGTATCAGGAAATGACTTTAATTCCTCAGCATACTGATCTAATTCGAAATTAAGGCAACATTTTAGTTTACCACACTGACCCGCTAATTTTTGAGGGTTAAGTGACAACTGCTGATATCTAGCAGCCCCTGTCGAAACAGATCTGAAGTCGTTTAACCAAGTTGAACAGCAAAGTTCTCTTCCACAAGATCCAATACCTCCTAGTCGACCAGCCTCTTGTCTTGAACCAATTTGACGCATTTCAATTTTAATTCTGAATTGCTCAGCCATCACTTTGATTAATTCTCTAAAATCGACTCTTTGTTCTGCTGTATAATAGAAAGTAGCTTTATTCCCATCACCTTGATACTCTACATCACCTAACTTCATTTTAAGACCTAACTTCACAATCAACTCTCTAGCTTCATGCATGGTCTCATATTCCTTATCTCTAGCTGCTTTCCATTTCTCAAAATCAGCCTCTGTAGTTTTACGATAAACCTTTCTTAATTCATGCGGTGCCATTTTCACATTCTTCCTGTTCATCTGGTGCCTCACCAATTCTCCCGTTAGAGAAACTACTCCAACATCATGACCAGGTGATGCTTCCACCACAATTGAATCACCCTTGTAGATTTGAAGATTCTTCTCATTTCTGAAAAACCCCTTTCTGCCATTTTTAAAACTTACCTCAATTACATCAAAAACTGATCTACCCGTTGGTACTTGTACATCACTAAGCCAATCAAAAACAGACATTTTATCACAACCTCCATCAGCACAATTGCCATTACTCTTGCACCCATTAGGCACTCCACTACTATTATTGCTACAACTTGAACAACTCATTTAATTTTTCTTTATTAGTTATAACTCTAATTCTCCACTTGTTACACAACACCATAATCTACTTTAGAGTTGTAACAAAGTTACTCAAAAAATACATGATAAAATGATGAGATTGGAAAACTGTAAAGGTTTATTTGTTAATCAGTATAAACCGTTGATTATTTGGTGATTCCAAATTATTAAAACAAAAAAAAAGGGAACCAAATGGTTCCCTTTTTCATTATTATTTTCAATTTTTAGTTGATCGTAAAATTAATAGGCAATGTGTATCTAACACGTACCTTTTTTCCTCTTTGCTCACCTGGATTCCATGCCGGCATATCTTTCACAACTCTAATTGCTTCTTTGTCCAATGTATTGTGGACACCTTTCACAACTTTAACATCGTTGATACTTCCATCTTTCTCCACTACGAATTGAACATATACTTTACCTTGTATATTATTGTCCATTGCCATTTGAGGATACTTAATTTGATTACCTAAGTAATCATATAATTTTTGCATTCCTCCTTTGAACTCAGGAGATGTTTCTACAACATCAAAGATTTCTTCCACAACTGGCTTTTCATCAACTGGTGGCGGTGGTGGCGGTGGCGGTGGCGGTGGCGCAGTATCTTCCTGATCCACAATAGTTACATCATCTTCCTCCATATCATCATCTTCCAACACTTCAATTTCATCAGCAACCGGTGGCGGTGGCGGTGGTGGCGGTGGCGGTGGCGGTGGTGCAAAATCAAGAATCGGAGGAACGAAATCGTCCGGTCTATCATCTACATAATTAGATTCTAAATTTTTTTGTTTCAACTCAAATGAGGAATACTCCATATAACAAAGCGTCAAAGCCAATGCGAAAACTCCACCTACTGAAAGGTACCCCGCACGATTGACCATTCTGCCTAAGTCTATGTCTTTATTTTTCTTCAGTTCCATACTAAAAGATTTTGGGTAAAATTAATATTTTTTTTTCAATCTCATCTACTTTATACACTCCGATAATCAAAAGGTTCATACCGTTCCCTAATTATCTCCTAATTCTGGAGTAAATTATTCTGCCAAGGCCAAGATTTAAACCAAATCCTAATACTCAAAATTGCAAAGACTGAACCCATAGAATTTGCTACTGCATCAGGAGCATCTCCGGACCTATCTGGCAAGAAAAATGCTTGAAAAAGCTCGATCCCGACACCGTAGCAAACACAAAATATTAGAGACACAAGAAACATTGTCCCCCATTCCTTATTGGCATATTTTCGGTAACCGAAATAGCACAAACAGAGCAAGACAAAATATAAAAACGCATGCACCCATTTATCAAAATTGAACCATCTCATCCAATCTGTAGAGGGGAATGATTTCCCCGGAGTGCTACAAAGAATAAAAATGACGATTGACCAAAGAATTGCAGGCCAAAAGTTTTTAAAAAACATCAGGATACTAACCTACCAAGGCTTTGTAATCGTCTGCAGACATTAAAGCATCTAACTGAGATACATCACTCAATTTTACTTTAATCATCCAACCAGCACCATAAGGATCCGAATTAACTGACTCTGGAGCCGATTCTAATTCCTCATTGAATTCAATAATTTCACCACTCACAGGCATAAACAAATCAGAAACGGTTTTTACAGCCTCAACTGTTCCAAATACCTCTTCTGCATCCAACGTTTCATCTAAAGTTTCTACCTCAACGTAAACTATATCACCTAATTCACCTTGCGCAAAATCAGTAATACCAATTGTTGCAATATCACCATCAACTTTTAACCACTCGTGGTCTTTAGTATATTTTAATTCTGAAGGAATGTTCATTTAGTATGTTTTTAATTTTGTGCGAACTTATGAAAATCTTTTGAGTTTTGCTTATTTAAGGAACGGATTTTTCATTTTACAATTGGAATCGAAGCGCAACCCCTGCATTTGTATTTGCCGTAGGGTAAGATGTTGAAATAAATGGATTATTTACAACTCTATCGAAATATGCTCGAATGGTAAACTTAGTTGTCAAATTATAAGATGCAGAAAACTTAATAGAAACAATCCTTTGACCAGCGGTTGGTTGATTTTGATTTTCAATAATTTTTCGGATAATAGTTTTATTATCTCTTATGGACATATCCAATCGCATAACTAAATCCTTAGGATCTAGTTTCTTTCCTTGAACTTTAAATGGGAGTTGCAATTTCTTCCAAGTATATCCAGACCCAATGGTAATTTCAGTTCCTTTAATTTCGGTAATCTGACTATTAGAAAGACTCAATCCGATATTTCTATCTTTTTTGAACTCAAACTTCGCCATAATATCATTTTTCAGTGTAACATCTATACCAATTAAAGGAGCAAATTGCTCTGTAATCGAGACCTGCATGATTTGCTTTTGACTAATCACATTTCCATTTAAATCTACTACTGCGTTGTCTTCATCATAATTCAAATTGGTGGTAAATCCTGAAATATTCAAATTACTTCGATACGCATGATTAAATGTGATTCTTTTGAATATTTTTTTAATGAATTCAATCTTAGACAAGCCATCATAACTTACTCTCCAGTTTGGTAATGGCATTTTACTAAAAGGATTAGAAACAGTCTTGTGAGTCGCATCAACCCCAGTATACGCTGCTATAAATGAACCTATCAAGACATCTTGTTGAGACCCCCCATAACCAGGTGCATAATTGGTTTCAGCACTTACGGAATCCGCATTTAAATTAGACAAATCAGTATCGCCTCCAATAACCTGAGACACTTCACCTCTCATGCCGACTAGATTAGTAAAAGTTTGATTAACCAAAGCATCTGTTTCGCCTTTCTCTTTCACAAAAGCCGTTCTCCATGAGATAATCGACCTACTAAACATACCTGTGTACTGTTTGTTTAGCAATCCAAATTCATCATTATCATCAAAACCGAGCGTTGAATTCGTGTTTTGGCTAAAATTGAAATCGGCATTCAAGTCTATTTTCAACCCAGTGATTGGCTTAAGTGTTGCTTTTAAATTTGCTTTTTCAGAATGATTAACCATGTATTGAGTAGAAATCAATTGTAAACTATCTGTCAGCCATCCATTAGCATAAGCTGTGTTTCCAAATGAATAGCCTGTTGGCCTTCCAAAAATATCAATCTCTTGATTGCCACCTGCGATAAACTGATATGGAGAATTCTGAACCTCCCCAAATGTTGTTGCTTGAACACCCAAAATATTTGTCCTTGGACTATATCCTGGCAACAATATACCGTCTGTGGTAGCGTAAGTTCCTGTCACATTATCCAAAGACATTAAAATTCTAGCAAATTGCTCTAAAATGTTAAATCCGTCTTTTTCCTCTCTTGCCTTTTTCTTTTCCTCTTTTGCTTTTTTAATGTTATCCGGATTATCTGGATCATCTGGATTTGTCAAATCTACTTTGCCGTCCTTTTTGATTTTTGGTTTTTTGGATTCATCCTCTTTTCCTGCTTTCCCATCGGTTTTAGATTTAGAACTGATTTTATTCTTCATACTGGAACCTCTTCCATTGTACTTAGTATTAACTTTTTTCAGATAAGGCACTTTGTTGTAAAGCGTCTTCATTGTCAATTTAGCATTCCAGCTAATTTGCCTCGAGTTTTGCACAACATTACCAACATCTGGTAATGCAAGAGGCGCCTGGGTCCAATCATAACTCCCAGTATATCTTGTGGTCAATGTAACCCAATCCGTCAATGGAAAGCTTCCCAGTGGCCATTTAAAGTTTACATTGAAAGTATGGTTGTAATTCATTGTTTGACCAAAGTCGTTAAACAAACTATTAGCCACTTGAGTTCTAGATGTATCCTGTTCATAGCCAAACATACCATAGTCCACCTTACCGAAAGGCTCATCAATAAACGCTCTGTTTTTCGCTTTAAAATCAAAATTTAAAGCCTTGGTTAAATCATACTTTAACGTGTAATCTCGATCCCAGTTGAATGTTTTATTAAACTGAGGGAATTCTAGATTTTCTCCTCCAAAGAAATTATACCTAGTTGCGTATTCATTATAGGTTCTATTGATATTCGTAGCAAAACCTATTTGCTTTGGCGCCAAATAAAGATTGAAATCTCTTAAAGGCTTTAACCATTTTGACTTTCTAATAAAACTAATCTTTTTGAACGGTTCCCATGGCCTTGGGGACTTTGAGAAACTGTAATTCATTCCCAACAGATAGTTCTTAGTATCGTTATATCTTGTATTAATATCCTTTTTATTTAACTCGTTGTAAGAGAAGTTAAAAGATAGATTTGACAGATTATAAAAATGAGGCTTTGGAGCCTTTCCTTCCTTGTTTTTTGGATTAACAGACACATTAGTAAAGTTAATCGATCTACGTTCTGTCAAGTCAATTGAATTATCCAAATACTCTCGCCATTCATCATCTTCAATGGACTCACCTTTCTCCAGAATCAAATCTGGATTTAACGGATCATATAATGGGCGAATCACATTTCTTGAATAACCTACATAAACTGGTAATCTCAATCCTACTCTATCACCAAAGAAGTTACCCAACTGAACAGTTGTACTAGCATCAAAGCCATATATATGTTCTTGTTGACGTTCAGAAACAGATTGCTCGATGCTTCCCCAACCCGGTGAAGAGTAATTCCCTGCTACGGAAACGTCTGCAAAATCTGCCAACTGAGCTGTCATTCTTCCAATTGTTGCCCAACCAGCACTTTCATTAAAGTCAGATAAACGTAACTCATTCACCCATACTTCCGCACATATCTCTTCACCATCATCTGGTAACCACTGGTTATCCGGATCATCCTTTTTAGGGTTTCTTACACCAATCATTACCGTCTTCATAGACTGTAAGTTTGGATTACCAATTACGGTAATATTTCTGTCCGGGGCAGTAGTATCAGGTCGTGTAAATCTTTCGAAAATATTGTAATTCTGAGCATTTCTAAGGATTTTAACTTCCTTTAAGACATTCAAATCAATGACCATATCATTTTCTGTTGGCCACACACTTCCAGGTGAATTGTTATACCAAGGACTAGCCTTCACCGGCATTTCATATTCATAATAATTGGCACTAAAATCGGTTCCTAACCTTACAAAAACCGTTAAATCTCCATCTTCCAGATCGAATTCACTTACGTTGCTTTCTGCGTGAACAAACATTTCCAACTTGTTGTAATTTCTTACATCAAAGTTTACATTTCGATACGCTGCACGCGCATCTCCATCTTTCAACCCACAAACATCCAACACCAAAGATTGCTCATTTTGTTGTGCTAAATTGGCTGTTTGATAGTTTATCTCTCTTACAATTCCATCAGGAATAACGTAGTTAATCGGTACTTTTTTACCATTATCCTCAAGATTGGCTGCAGTTACGTTAAAAGTAGTATTGCTTTCTTCTCCCTGAATATACTCTCCATTACTTAAGAGGTCTCCCAAATAAGCTCTCCATTCTCCACGAACCAACTCGAGCCTTGCAAATCTTAGAACCGCTTCTTGAGACCACCCTTTCATGAACAATCTAATAAACCTAATTGCTCTAAAGTCTTGAATACCGTTAATTCTTGAAGAGAATTGTCTCACTGGAATTCTAAATTGGTACCAAATTACAGACTTACCACTTCTCTCGTCTGTTGCATCAATTTTATCCACAATGAAGTTAGTACCAACTTCCATGTTTTGAGGTTTCAATGCTACTTGATATTGGAAATAACTTTCTGTTTCATTTAAGTTATTATCTCCATTAATATCCTCAATATTTGGCAAAGTGGTTGCTGAAGTTGAGTAGGCATCAGCATTTATAGTTGCAGAAATTTCAGATGTAGGTGAATTCCCATCTGGATTATTGTATAATTTATATCTATCTAAAATAGAGACTTGATCTTGGTCGTATCTATCATCTCTAAAATATCTATAGTTATCATTACTTGGATCTGCCTCTATTTGCGCCTTTATGGCAGGATCCACAACAATTGAATTTAAGTAATCATCAAAAAACTCTGCTTCCAAATCATTCCTAAGTCCATCCAAACCAACATCCTGATTTAATCTTGTATTGATATCATTATCGAAAGCAGTTACAACCACTTGGGATGTAGGCATCCACCCCCAATTAGTAGAAACAACATCTCCAGTAGTATAGTTACCATCAGCATCCGGACCAGATGCAGGAATTCCATTTTCGAAAGACTTTCTACCATCTCTTAAAATATCCTCACTTACGTTACCTAAATTAAAGTATAACTCACCACCTGTTGTATTTGGAGAATCCTCGTTAGTACCATTCGGATGATCTGTACTAAAAGGGTCCATCATCCAAAATTGGATATATTCAATATTGGCTGCTTCAAAATCATTCGTAGTTAATGTACGCATGATTCCTCCCCACCTTTCCGATGGATTATTAAACTTACCTGTTGAAGGGTCTACATTTTGAACATCAAAATTATAAGGACCTCTTTCTTCTGGATCATATGCAATATCAAATACAGGTATATTATTTAACGAACCAGTTGCTAACTGCTTGTTTGGAAAAACCTCATTAACTAACACTTGACGCATTCTGTTATCCGTCTGCATCTCACTATTCTTCATATAGTCAGGCGTCAAATTGTTGTTATTGTGAAACAATGGATCAATCACATACCAAGCTATTTTTGCTCTCTTCTTTCCGTAGTCTAAGTTGTTACTCAATGATCCTTCGGGAAACAAATCAGGTTGTCCTTGTGGAACAGATGCCAGTACCCAAGTATTAAAGGACCTAATATCAATACTCGATTGAGACCCCTCAAAATCATCTATATACGAATTACCTTCTTTACCAATTGCCCTATTGTGTCCAGGTAAAAGACCGGCTACCTCACCTGAGAAATTTATGCTAGACATCTCCTTGGTATCAATTCCTGGTATTTTATCTACCAACTTCGTTAAGAAAGGAATATCCTTTTTGAAAGATCCATCCAAACCAAACATGGTGTTAGCAATTGGTTCATCTCCGATATTTACTTTTTGTGTAAGCGGCTTTTCAGTTAGCCGCATAATAGTAGCACCTATCTGTGCATCTTTACTTATTCTATAATCCAAGTGAGTCCCTATTAAAGACTTCTGTTGAATTGAAAACAAGGAGTTACTCTCCATCTGTATTTTCACAGGTGTACCTGAACTTAAGATTCCATCATTTAAAATCTTTACTCTACCTATGTTATAATCTACAGTATAGTCACTTCCTTCTTGTAGCAGCCTTCCTCCAGCAGTTACTTGAACGGAGCCTTGTGGAATATTCAATGCATTAAGCGAAATTTCAGAACTTACTGAAGACTGATAAGTACCTTTAATTTTAAACCTGTTAAGTTCTGGCAATTGTTGCGCTGCCGTTTTGGTACTATCGTAAAGTTGATCGAATGCAACTTTGTCAATCACATTTTGATTCACCCCCACTTCCTCTAAAGCACCTCGAAGTGTTGCCCCAAATGGTTCTTTGGTAGTGAAATATAACCTACCATTCCTAGGATTGATTGTCCCTACCTGTGATACTCTTCCGGAAGTTGCTGAAATAGGAATGAAATCAAATACCCCATCACTATACTTCGCTTGTTGCTGATTTAACTGGTCCAATTTTAATAATTGGATTAACAAACGAATATTATCTGTACCTGCTTGAGGTATATAATTTACATCAACACCTGTGCTTGGGTTATTATACCAAATATCTAACTTGAAATTCGCTGGATCCACTTGATATGCTCCTAATGAATAAACGTTTTTCATCATTAACTGCCACAACTGCTTTGTTGGATTTCTAACGGTAGACTTTAATAACTTCAAAAACAATGCGCTTTGACCAGCAATTCCATCAGTACTAAACTCACCAACTTGATAAGTTTTTCCTTGATAAGTATATTGGTAGGCAACCGCCAGCACCTCATCATTATTTAGAGATTGATTTAAAGACACATAACCTAAGATACTGTTGTAAGAATATTCATTCTCTGTTAAAAGCCTAGCATTTTCCAACTTCTCATACTCCACGCTTTGTTGCATTCCAAACGTTCCATTCAAAACTGTACTTGCATTTACATAATTACGAATACTAGTATTCTGGGTAAGTTGTGCATACAAATCATTGTGCTTATTATCTGGAATGATTGCTCCACCATTGGCATAAGCAGGGTTTTCCATATTAGCAGTATTGGACTCTGCTAAATCTGCAAATCCTAAAATATTTCGAGTGTCCTCAAAATCATTAGTTCTATTGGTAATCCATACCTCCATTCTTTGGATTTGAATTTGACTACTTGGCACTGGCAGTGTAGACAAAGTTTGATCATAGGTATCTCCAAAATACCCACCCAAATAGAAGTGTCTATTTTCTTCGTAATTATCTACATTAATTTCAAATTCCTGAACCTGAGCACCACCTGCAACTTCAATTTCTTTTTTCTGGCCTTTATCTTGAGAAAGAACAGTGGTAATACTCAGTTTACCAAATCTTAATTTGGATTTTATCCCAAATAAACTTTGACTTCCTTGAATCAATGAAGAATTAAGTGGCATGGATACATTACCCGCTTCTAACAACTCAATAATATCATCTTCATCCCCAGCATAACTTAATTTCAACTCATTCTCAAAATCAAAAGTGGCTTCAGTGTTGTAGTTGAATCCAATTTTCATGAAGTCACCTATCTTACCTGTTAGATTCATTTGAATCTGTTGATCAAAATCAAAAGTGGTAATACGCCTTTGTTTTTCCGGAAGTACAGGATTATCAGTTCGGGATATATTTACACCAAACTTTAATTCTGCAGATCCTTGAGGTCTGATTTCGATAAAGTCATTTGGCAACTTAAATACGGTTTCTGGATCTGTTTGAAACTCTGGTAATTCTGCTTCTTTTCCCCTTGCATCATCAACCTGTTCATCTACTTTATCTTTCCAGTACTGCTGCATGCTCTGCTCATTCTGATAAATCATATACTCCTCCATCGTCATAGAACTTGGTGGAAGCACGTTGATATCATCACCTACAGTATTAGTAAAAATATAAGTTCCAGTTTCCGGATCGTATATTACATTGTTATTATAGTTAAGTGGATCTTGAAAATCAATCATCCCTGTATTAGGGTTAGAAGGGTCCGTTGAAGTTGGTATAGGATACGGCAAATTTACGTCTGGCGAATCCACCTCAACCCAATTAAAGGTAGGCTTTATCAGTTCGTTCTTATTTGCAAATATAGCAGTGCTAAAAAATAGCGCCACCAGCAAACCAATCGTATATGTCAATCCTTTATTTCTCAGACTTGCAAAAGTAAAAATAATCTTACAATGATTTTAGCGTAATCTTAACCAAATCCTCCACTGTCAAATCTTCGCCATGCTTTTTAAATACATCTGCGATAATTTTTTCAGCTCGTTTCTTGTCTACGCCTAAAACAATTAATGCAGTTAACGCTTCATTTTTAATTGTATTGTTTGATGAAGATAATTTTTCTCCTACAATTAAATCACCTGAAACCTTGTCTTTCAAATCAACTATCACACGTTCGGCTGTTTTAGCACCTATACCTTTTACATTTTTGAAAGTGGCAACATCTTCATTTACAATCGCATTTGCGCATTCGGAGGGAGTCATACCTGAAAGTACCATTCTAGCAGTTGATGGACCTACACCTGAAACAGAAATCAAATGCCTAAACATTTCACGCTCTGCTTTTGAAGAGAAACCAAAAAGGACATGTGCGTCTTCCCTTATTGAGAGATGTGTAAAAAGTCTAACACGACCTTTCTCAGGCAGATCAGAAAATGTATTCAAGGAAATATGTAGAATATATCCCATTCCATTGACGTCTAAAACCGTATACGCTGGGTTTTTTTCTTCAAGAATTCCATCTATGTGGGTAATCATTTAAAAAAGTATAAGTGAGTATTTTGCTTACGTGCAAATATAGAAAAATTTAACACCAAATTAAAGGCACGTAATAACTGTTATAATTTCAGAAAATCAACTAGAACGGGCGATCCTTATATTTTCTAAAAATATAGAGCATTCTGACAAAACCGCCCTAATGCTCCATAAACAATAACTTATTCAGATTCAACTAACTACTTCCTAGTCTGTACATCTGCTACAGCAATAGTAATCATGTTGAGAATTTCTCTTACCGAAGAACCGATTTGCAACACGTGTACAGGTTTTTTCATCCCCAACAAAATTGGACCAATTGCTTCAGAATCACTCATTTCCTGAACTAGTTTGTAGGCAATATTTCCTGCAGATAGCGTAGGAAAGATTAATACGTTAGCACTTTTCTTTGCCAAATCTGAAAATGAGAAGTAGTCTTGCATTAATTCTTCATTCAGCGCAAAATTGGCTTGAACTTCACCATCCACGACCAGATTAGGGTGCTGTTCTTTTAATAAAGCTGTTGCCTCTCTCATCTTGACTGCATTAGGGCCTTCAGTAGATCCAAAATTCGAATAACTCAACAACGCAATTCTCGGCTTAATTCTAAATCTCTCCACTATTTTGGAGGCTAAAACTGTAATGTCAACTATGTCTTGAACAGTCGGATTTAAATTAACGGTCGTATCTGCAAAAAAGATAGGCCCTTCTTTTGTCATCAAAATATACATTCCTGCAATTTTGGTAACCCCATCGTCCACCCCTATCATTTGCAATGCCGGCTTGATAGTATCCGCATAATTTCTCGTCAAACCTGAAATCATCGCATCAGCCTCTCCAGAGTCTACCATTGCAGAAGCAAAGTAGTTTCTTTCGCGCATCTCCTTACCTGCTTCATAGCGTGTCATTCCTCTACGCTTACGTTTTTCAAATAAAATATCTGCGAATTTTTCTCTTTTCTTAGACTCACTTTTATCGCGCGGATCAATAATCTTACAATTTTCAAAGTCAAGACCAAACTCGTCCATAAGGTCTTTTATTCTTTCTACATTACCTAGAAGAATTGGTTCTGCTATACCCTCTTCATAAGCAAGATGAGCCGCTTTCAATATTTTGTAATGATCCGCTTCTGCAAACACTACTTTCTTCGGATTTTTCTTAGCGCGCTCAATGATGTTCTTCATTAACTTGTTATCTAATCCAAGTCGTTTTTTCAATTCTGTTTCGTAAGCTTCCCAATTCTTAATTGGTTCAGTTGCAACACCAGATTCCATAGCTGCTTTTGCAACGGCAGGAGCCACCCAATAGATCAACCTAGGGTCCAATGGTTTAGGAATGATTTGATCCTTACCAAAAGAAATATTTCTTTCATCATAAGCTTGATTCACTTCATCTGGCACACTTTCCTTAGCCAATTCAGCAATTGCCTTTACAGCTGCTAACTTCATTTCCTCGTTGATACAAGTAGCACGAACATCCATTGCTCCTCTAAAAATATAAGGAAAACCTAGCACGTTGTTGACTTGATTAGGATGGTCACTTCTACCTGTAGCCATAATAATATCATCTCTTACGGACATTGCATCTTTGTAAGTGATTTCTGGATCTGGATTAGCCAATGCAAAAACTATTGGGTTATTTGCCATAGACTTAACCATTCCTTTGCTTACAATACCCCCTTTAGACAAACCAAGGAAAACATCTGCTCCCTTTAATACATCTTCTAAAGATATGTCTCCAGTATCTTGCAAGAAATTCTTCTTTTGCTCATCAAGACCTTCTCTTTTTGTTGTAAGTAATCCTTTAGAGTCATACATAAAAATATTGGCCTTTTTAACACCTAAAGAAATATACAACTTAGCACATGAAATAGCGGCAGCACCAGCACCACTAATTACTACTTTAATGTCTTCAATCTTTTTTCCTGCAATTTCCAGAGCATTCAATAAAGCCGCTGAAGATATAATGGCTGTACCGTGTTGATCATCATGCATGATCGGAATATCTAACTCTTCTTTCAGTCTTCTTTCTATCTCAAAAGCCTCAGGCGCTTTAATGTCTTCTAAATTTATCCCTCCAAAAGTAGGTGCAATCGCTTTTACAGTCTGAACAAATAAGTCGACATCTGTTGCATCAACTTCGATGTCAAACACATCCAAATCTGCAAATATTTTAAACAGTAATCCTTTTCCTTCCATTACTGGCTTAGAAGCTTCCGGGCCAATATCTCCAAGC
This sequence comes from uncultured Flavobacteriales bacterium, assembly GCA_913064955.1. Taxonomy (GTDB): domain Bacteria; phylum Bacteroidota; class Bacteroidia; order Flavobacteriales_D; family Parvicellaceae; genus Parvicella. The sequence continues at coordinate 12,150 of CAJYBK010000001.1, read as the reverse complement.
CCTAAAACCGCTGTACCGTTTGATATTACTGCAACTAGATTACCTTTAGCAGTATATTTATAAACATCGGATTTGTTTTTAGCAATCTCTAAACAAGGTTCAGCAACACCAGGCGAATAAGCCAAAGACAAATCCCTTTGCGTATTATAAGGCTTACTAGGAATTACCTCTATCTTTCCCTTCCTTCCTTGACTGTGGTAGTCAAGAGCATCTTTCTTTCTCGATTTCATAAAGCGTGTTTTTGTGTAGTTCCAAAAAATTGGAATAACAAATTTACTAAAAATGAGAATGGGTATGTTAATAACATATTAACATACCCATTCTGACATTCAATCCAACTATCTTCTTGGCAAATACTTTAGTAAATTAGCGTCAGTCTCTTTTTCGGTCAACACCTTAAGTTTTCCCGCGATTTCCGATTCTTTTGCTTTACAAAAAATCTTTGCTTTTTCTAATTCTGCAGATTTCATCGGATCTGGATTCCCCTCCTTTTCCAGGCTAATTAATCCATTGTCAATTTCACTAATTCTGTTTCCAAAATGTGTTTGCAAACCAGTTAGCAGCTGATAACCAGCCAACCTTGAATACCAAATTCCATCGCCTTCTATCACGTCAGTGAAAACCGAAATACCTTGTGCAGCAATCTTGTCATCTTGCTTTTGCAAGTACTTGAAATAACTAGACAAGAAGCTGAATTGATTCATCCCGTTTAGTTCATTCACATTGCCCGTAAAGAACTCATGGTTTTCTTTCGTCCCATATTCAGCATAAACTCCTGCAACTGCTAACTGAACCGTACTACTTTCCTCAGACTCATACTGCTTGGCTTTTGCCAAACCTTCAGAACCATTTAACTTAGCATAACTCTTTAATGTAGCTCCAAGCACCTCCAAAGAAGGGTCTTCAAAACCTTTATCCATTAAAGGGTTTAAGAATTCTTTATCCGGAAAGTGCTTCGCCAAAAACTCCACCGCTTTTTTCCTCACTTTTGGACTTTCGTCTGAAGCATACATCTTGGCTAGTGTGGTTTTTACCTTATCTTTTTCACTTTTAACTGCCTCATCTAACGAACTTATCGCCATCAACCTTACATCATAAAACTCATGACTTAATGCTTTCATTATAGCTGCAATAGCATCTGTATTACTGCTTTTTTCTAATTTTTCAAACGCTTCTTTTTTATCCAACCATAGTGGAGCATTATTCAACTGGTAAATCCATTGTTCGATTGGTTTAGCATCTTTTTTTAACCACAAAGTAGTTTTTGTAGCGTCCACATTAACTAGATCCGGAGCCTGTGCTAATTGAAATACGAAATCATTGTTTTCATTTTTCACCCAAACCTTTTCAGATCGCACACTGCCATTAGTATAGATATCAATTTGTATAGGCAATTGATACAAAGGCCACTTTTCAAAATCTTGCGTTTGCTTAATGGAAACAGTTAGTTTCTTCGTGATATCATCATATTCCTGTCCTATTTTAACCTTAGGATGTCCACTTGCCAAAAACCATTGATTAAAAAACCAATTTAAATCCTCACCACTTGCTTTCTCAAACTGCATTCTCAATTCATGAATTTCGGTAGAAGAATAAGCATTGTCTGTTAAATAGTTTTTAAGTGCATCGAAAAATATTTCATCACCTAAATGAGTCCTCAACATATGTAGAATTCGCCCTCCCTTATTATATGAATGACCGTCAAACATATCTTCTTTACTTGCATAATCAAATCTTATCATATCTACGTGCCCTCCTTGCTGTGCAGACAAGAAATATCCATCCATCTCCGCGTATGCATTTTTATCAGCCTCCATTTTTCCATGTTCAAATTCATCCCATAGAAATTGGCTATAGTTCGCAAAAGATTCATTTAACGGAAGATTGGACCAACTTTCACAAGTAACTAAATCTCCAAACCAATGGTGAAACAGTTCGTGCGCAATGATAGACTCATTATCAGAATCGATCAACTCTCTTTTAGTTTGATACAAAAACTCTCCATGCAGCGTAGCTGTGGTATTCTCCATTGCACCAGAAACATAATCCCTCCCAACAATTTGAGAATACTTTGCCCATGGATACTCCACACCTAATAAATCTGAGAAGTATTGGATCATTTTTGGCGTTTTCCCAAAAATATCCATTGCATATTTTTCATATTCTTTTTCTACATAGTAATTCACTTCCATCACGGACCCATCTTTTCGTTTCCAAGTATCTTTTACTATGGCATATTCACCTATTCCCATCATAAATAGATATGGTGCATGCGCTTTATCCATTTTCCAGTAATCCGTTCTAGTACCATTACCATTATCCTTTGAACTGATTAAAGCTCCGTTTGATAAAGTTTGATATTTATTTTGCACAGTGATCATCATTTCCTGAGTTGTCTTCTCATTAGGTGCGTCTATTGTTGGAAACCATGTACTACTAGACTCCGTTTCACCCTGGGTCCAAATCTCTTGGTGTTTTTTAGGGTTACTCCCATCGTGATTAATAAAATAAAGTCCTTTGGCTTCTGAAATTGCACTACTACCTTCTTGCTCCACTTTTTCTGGGTTTGCAGTGTAATTTATAAAAACTTGATACTGCTCGGTTTTTTTCATTGTTCGTGGCAACTTAATTCTTAGCGACCAACCGTCATATTTATATTTCACATCTGGGTAATTATTTGTTCCTTCAGCAATGGTTACTTTATGAATATCCATAGCCTTAGCATCAAGAATCAAACTATCAACAGGCCTAGCATACGGTTTCAAAAGCAACGCTGCCTTCCCAAACAATTGCCTTTCTTGCCAATCAAAACTAACTTCCAACTTAGTATGTAACAAATCATTCATGCGTGTTTCGGATGCATTATATACAGGCTGAACCCTAGGGAGGTCGTCCTTACTGGGCACTACAGCCTCAACAGAAGCGTTATTAGGTGATATAATATTCTTTTTAGGATGGCAACTTGCTAAAATTATTGAAGTAATTGCTATGGTTATTATTCCTTTGTTCATTATAAATTATATTTTTGTTGAATCAATCACAAAGATATTAGAAAGTCCCATTGTGGTATTCATGAATTTGATTGATGGTAAAAATTTAGCTTTATGAAAATAAATACAACTATTGACGGCACTAAGAAACTTAACTTCGAAGTAGATGAGAAAAACCCTCTTAAAGGCAATTTCAGCGGTGAAGTCAATGAAATTAAAATAATTGAGAACTTAGGAAACAACAATCTAATAGTTGAAAAACAAGGTAAAAAATTCAGAGTTAAATTATTGAAAATTGATAGTTTATTGAAAAAAGTCATTCTTAAAATTGACGGCAACATTGTTGAAGTAACACAAGAAGACGAATATGATGTACTGTTAAAATCTCTTGGAATGGGTGCCGGGGCAATTAAAAAAGTTAACGATATGAAAGCACCAATGCCAGGTGTAGTAATTGATGTTAAAGTAAAAGCTGGTCAAGCCGTCTTAAAAGATGAAGGGATCGTTGTACTGGAGGCTATGAAAATGGAAAACCTTTTGAAATCTCCAATTGATGGTACCATTAAAAGCGTTGAAATTGTAAAAGGTGATACTGTAGAAAAAAATAAAGTATTGGTGAATTTTGAGTAATCAATGGCCTTGGTAAATAAAAAGAAAAGGGAGAACTTTATAACTAAAGTTCTCCCTTTTTAATTTTCATTAAGATTTTTTTACCCTGCCATTTCGCAACCAATAATCCATATTAAACCGTCTTGAACGTTTAGATAAATTATAGCTGCAGACTCCAAAGCATCTCCACCTGCATTGTTTTGAAAAAGAACCATAACCTCTTTTGTTCCTTCTGGCATGTTGGCTGCTGCTGGAATCTCTTCATAAGTAGCATACGCTTCAAATGCCTTGGCGTATTCTGGTTGCGCAAAATCTAACATTTCCCACGCTTCAGCAGAGAAAGTATCAGCACTGCCATCCAAATACATATCCAAGTTATTCTTCTCACCCGATTTCACTTGATAAACCACATCTTCCCATTGGCTTTGAACAGATGATTCAGAATACGCTTGATCAATCACATTTTCATCTACAACTTCATCTTCCTGCTCATCAATAGCCTTTTCTGAGACTTTCTTTTCAGTTTTTGTCTCTTTGTCACCCTCAGTTTCCGATCCACATGAGATAAATAATCCTGAAGCTAAAAAAAGTCCGAGTAATAAATTTTTAATTTTCATAGTATATATTTTTGTTAGTTATTCCATTTCTGTAGTGCTTGATGAAGCATATCTCTCCCATTTATCTAGCACATCCACCATGTCCTGAGGCAGTTCAGAATCAAACTGCATCCATTCTTTAGTTTTAGGATGTGTAAAACCTAAAGACTTAGCGTGCAATGCTTGCCTTGGTAAAATAGTAAAACAATTCTCAATAAAAGTCTTGTACTTGGAAAAGATGGTTCCTTTTAAGATTTTATCTCCTCCATATTCATTATCATTAAACAAAGGATGACCAATATGCTGAAAATGCACACGTATCTGATGTGTTCTACCAGTTTCTAAGCGACATTCCACCATTGTGACATAGCCATATCTCTTAAGCACTTTATAATGAGTTACAGCATGCTTTCCTATTTCACCTCCTTCTGGAAAGACATCCATCACTTTTCTGTTTTTCAAGCTTCTACCGACATTCCCAACAATAGTTCCTTCGTCATTAGGCAAGTCGCCCCAGACAATGGCATTGTATCTTCTATAAGTAGTTCTCTCAAAAAATTGATTTGCTAAATGGGTTAAAGTATCTTCCGTTTTTGCAACCACCATAATACCTGTAGTATTTTTATCTAATCTATGAACCAGACCTGGTCTACCGAAGTAATCCGAAGGTAAAGTCGGCAAATTTTCAAAGTGATAAATCAATGCATTAACTAAAGTTCCTGAATAATTACCATATCCAGGGTGCACCACCATACCTGCACTTTTGTTCACCAAGACCACATCATCATCTTCATAAATTATATCTAGAGGAATGTCCTGTGAAATAAGTTCTAATTTTCTAACCGGATATGGCAACACAATAGATATTTCATCTTTAGGCTTGACCTTATAATTTGGTTTAACAACTTTCTTGTTGACCAAAATATTACCATTTCTAGCAGCAATTTGCAACTTATTCCTTGACGTATTCGGGATTTTATCCATCAAGAACTTATCTATTCTCAAGGCATCTTGACCAGGATCAGCTACCACATTGTGGTGCTCAAACATTTCGTCATTATCATCCTGCTCTTCGTTGTCCGAATATTCTTCTTCTATCATATCAAAAGTAAAGGTATAAAAAAACCACGCTATTTTTAGCGTGGTTTAGTTTTTTTGAAATCTGTATTAGATTAGTGACCGCACTTTTGAGCACCTTCAGCCTCTCCACATTTAGCAGTTGAGTCAGTTGCAGCTCCTTCACCGCATTTCCCTTCACCACATTTGTCAGCGCATTTACCTTCAGCACCGCACTTATCAGCACACTTACCTTCTGAAGCACACTTGTCAGCACATTTTGACTTATCACAAGTAGACTTGTCACACTTAGATTTGTCGCACTTAGTTGAATCACATTTACCATCTTTCTTGCAAGCTGTTGTCTCTTTCGAATCAGCACCTTCTTCAGTTGTTGCATCAGTTGATTCACCACCACATGAAACTGTAGTAATTGAAATTGCTAGGAACAATCCTAAAAACATTAATAAATTTTTCATTTTCTTTTCTTAGTTTATTTATAATTGATGCAAAGTAACCGAATTTTACGCAATTCCGCAAGACCCATGTTTAATTACTAAAAAATATTTAGTTGGATTTGAAAGAGGTGTAAATACGTCAGCACAAAAGGAGCACTAAAGAGCACGCCATCAAAACGATCTAGAACACCACCATGACCAGGTAAAATCTTACCCGAATCTTTGACTCCAACACTCCGTTTTATCTGACTTTCCGTAAGATCACCTAGTGTACCAAAAACTACTATCAATAAGGATATTATTAACCAATGTAAGATATTACTATCGGTAGTGTAGGCGAAAATAAAACCTGCAATTAAAGCAAAAACTCCTCCACCAACTGCACCTTCCCAAGTCTTATTAGGGCTGATTCTTTCAAACAACTTGTGTTTGCCAAAAGCCTTACCTGTAACGTAAGCTCCCGTATCATTTGCCCATTGAATTACAAAAAATGCCAAAAGTAAAAGATACTTATAACCTTCTATTTCCACGGTTTGGTAATAAGAAGCATTATCATAAGCCACGAAAAAATTCAGCATTGATAATGGAATCACCACATAAATAATCCCCATAACCGAGAAAGCAAAATTGGTAACTGGGTACTCACTTTTTCGGAACAATTCCAACACCACTAAAAGTACAAGCAAAGGGAAAATAAAAAGTAAATACGCAAATGTAATTTCTGTAGTAATACTATACAGTGATATTATTAGGTAAACCAATCCTCCCACTATAACACCTGCTGTTTTTTTAGGTTTAAACCCTCCTTTTTCCATTAGTTTAAAGAACTCCAATAAACCAATCATGGAAACAACAAAAAACAAGGCAGCCACCGAATATTTATTCCATACGATAGCACCAATTAGAACCGTAATAAATACTAGTCCAGTAGCAGCTCTGACTAAAATCTCTTTCAAGTATTAAACTTTAGGATCAATAGGATTATCTCCTTCTGGCTTTAACCCTTCCGGAACATCTTTGAATATATCTGTTGACTCTGGTGCCTCAATAGTCTGATCACCAAAAGTTCTTTTACCAAAAATTTTCTCCAAATCTTCTTTAAAAATCACTTCTTTCTGTAATAAGATTTCCGCCAGTTTCTCCAACTTATCTTTATTATCAGTCAATATCTGAATAGCTCTTTGATATTGTTTTTCGATGGTCAATTTAACTTCCTCATCTATGATCCTAGCTGTATCTTCAGAATAAGGCTTATTAAAGCCATTACCTTGAGGATTGTAATAAGATATATTACCTACTTTCTCGTTCAAACCGTAAATACTAACCATTGCTGTTGCTTGTTTTGTAACTTTTTCCAAATCACTTAACGCGCCAGTAGATATTTTACCAAAGATCAACTTCTCTGCAGCTCTACCTCCCATCGCAGCACACATTTCATCCAACAGTTGTTCCGTTGTAGTAATCTGTCTTTCTTCAGGCAAGTACCATGCAGCACCTAGGCTTCTTCCTCTAGGAACGATAGTTACTTTAACTAAAGGATTAGCATGCTCGCACATCCAAGAAACTGTAGCGTGACCTGCTTCGTGAAAAGCAATAGTCTTCTTTTCTCTAGGTGTAATAATTTTGTTTTTCTTTTCCAGTCCACCTACAATTCTGTCAACCGCATCCAAGAAATCTTGTTGCTCAACCGCTTTCTTTTTCTTTCTAGCTGCAATTAATGCTGCTTCATTACAAATATTTGCTATATCCGCGCCACTAAACCCTGGTGTTTGTTTTGCTAAAAATTCTCTATCTAATTTCTCAGCTAATTTCAACGGTTTCAGATGAACTTCAAAGATTTCTCTTCTTTCGTTCAAGTCTGGCATATCCACGTAAATTTGTCTATCAAAACGTCCAGCTCTTAAAAGTGCAGGATCTAAAACATCAGCTCTGTTAGTTGCTGCCAACATAATAACACCACTATTAGTTCCAAACCCATCCATCTCTGTCAACAACTGATTCAAGGTGTTCTCATGCTCATCATTTGAACTCATGCTAGCATTTCTACCTCTAGCCTTACCAATTGCATCAATCTCATCAATAAAGATGATACATGGCGCTTTTTCTTTGGCTTGCTTAAACAAATCTCGAACCCTGGATGCACCCACACCCACAAACATTTCTACGAAGTCTGAACCAGACAATGAGAAGAATGGAACTTTTGCCTCACCTGCAACGGCTTTCGCCAGCAAAGTCTTACCTGTTCCCGGAGGTCCTACCAACAAAGCTCCTTTAGGAATTTTCGCACCTAAATCAGTATATTTCTTGGGAGACTTTAAGAACTCTACGATTTCTTGAATTTCTTCCTTAGCACCTTCTAATCCAGCAACGTCTTTAAACGACACATTCGTGCTTTTTCCTTGACCGAATACTTGTGCTTTTGATTTTCCAATACTAAAAATTTGGCTTCCACCACCACCGGCACCACCAGACATCCTTCTCATGATAACAACCCAAATAACGACCATCAATCCAATAGGTAAAATCCAACCTAATAAATCTCTACCCATTGTGTTTGTCTCTTCAATGTTATAGGTAAAATCTGGATACTCATCAGACCATTCATCCAACTTCTCTTGAAACTTTTCGGCATTTAATATTTTGAAATAAAACTGAGGACCTTTTCTAGGACCACCTAAAACACTTGTTTCAGTTTTTGGCTTATTGTCTTTGTAAAAACTTAATTCCTTTCCTGTATCATTTAGGTAAACCTCTACAACACTTTTATCCATTACTACGACCTTGTCGACACCGTTAGAATCAAGTAAATTGTACTCAAACTCTTTATCGGTAATCTTCTTCATATTGGTACCCCAATCCATTAAGGTAAGTCCAATAAGCACTACAGCTATAATAGCGTAAATCCAATAAAAATTAAAAGCTGGCTTTTTACCACCTTTACCTCCACCCAATGGATTTGGTTTTTTTGATTTATTATCTGACATTCTCTAAATTTCCTTATTAATTATTCTTCTTCTATTCTCTCCATAGGCGCATCTCCCCATAAACCTTCAACATCGTAAAAGTCTCGAGACTCTTTGTGAAAAATATGCGCTACTACATCAACGTAGTCCTCCAATTTCCACTCAGCACTCTGCTTTCCTTCGCTATGCCAAGGTTTGTCACCAATATCATCCAATACAGTTTTGTAAACTGAGCCTGCAATTCCTTCCATGTGTGTGTTAGAATCACCATGGCAAATCACAAAAAAATCGGTAACAGCGCCACCCACTTCTCTTAAATCGATACAAACTATATCTTTTGCCTTTAAATCTTGCATTCCTTTTATCACGGCTTCTTTAAGAGCTATAGAGGAAACATTTTTTTTGATACTCATTATAAATTTTAATCTTTGCTGAGCAAATGTAACCAATTAATCAATTACAAACCCACATTACATATTTTTTCAAAATCTGAAGGCATGCAATTTAACACTGTTTTTACTGGGAAAAACTACATTGAACTAGACTCGGTTGACTCTACGAACAATTACGCTGCCAATTTGATAAACACGACAAAAGTGCCAGATGGCACTGTTATAATGGCACATTATCAACATTCGGGCCGAGGGCAAATGGGCAACGAATGGCTATCCAACCCTGGTGAAAACCTCATGTGCTCTATCATTTACAGAACAAATCAGTTGGCTGCCACCGAAAGTTTTGTAATCAGTAAAATAGCTGCAATTGCAGTCAAGGAAACAGTAGAAGAAATCACCAATCAGCATACCTTAATTAAATGGCCCAACGATATCTACATCGAACAAAAAAAAGTAAGCGGAATGTTGATCGAAAATCAATGGCAAGGGAATCAACTAACAACCATCATCGGCATAGGCATTAATATAAATCAAACAGAATTTGACCAAGAACTAAGGGCAACAAGTTGCTCTTTGGTAAGTGGAAAAACGCATCAAATAGACACAGTTTTAAAAACGCTTGTCCAAAACTTAGAACATTATTACAATTGGATTAGAGGCAAAAAACATATAGACTTAAATATGCTTTACAAGGACAATCTGTTGTTTTTTGAAGAAAATAGAAAATACAAATCGAATGACGTCACTTTTAAAGCAGCCATTACTGATGTTTTAAACACTGGACACATTGAACTAACAAAGAGTAATGGCGAAAAGCAACTTTACGCCTTTAAAGAAATCGAGTTTGTTTTTTAAAAATTAAAAAAGTGTTCGTTTTCTTTTTTAAACAACATTAAATCACATCCTAGTCTAATTTCGTGAGTTGATGCTCGAAAACCCAATCTACTTTCGTGAATAGTGTAATTATAGCCAATATTAAAATGCTCTGAGTAAAATCCTACACCACCAAAAAATCCATTTTTATTCTGAATTCCTGCATCAACCTCAAGGAATGCAAATTTCACTTTTACAGTTGCAAAAGCAGTTTGAAAGGTTCCTTGCTGAAATAGTCTTAAAGAGGGAATAAAAGCGACTTCTTTCCAAGTTATTTTACCCCCTAAATCTACACCATGCCTAATTGGTAATCCAAAATTACTTGTTAATGATTCTATAGGGCGTGTAATATACTTAGCAGAATAACTTACGAAAAAATGTTTGCAATAATAGACCACTCCAACATTAAAATCTAATCCTTTTTTAGTTCCTTGAACTACAGGTTCATTTATTGGATAAACAAAACCTGTTTGTGGATCAATCATATTTCCAAAAGTCAATTTATCCCAGTTAATCGTTTTCTGGAAATAAGAAACTTGTGCTCCAAAAGAAATATGATGTTTACTCGCCAAATGGAATTGTTTTGCATAACCCAACCCAAATTCGGATTTCATAACGGTATTTGCTGCATTATCATTCACAAAATGTATACTTACGCCATTTCCTTTCCCCAAATACTGATTCACTTGAAAGGCCAGTGTTTTATAATTACCCGAAAGTTCAGGCCATTGGTTTCTATAGTTTAGATCAGCAGAAAAACTTTTCTCAGTTCCTATGTATGCCGGATTGAGATAATTTCGGCTATTGTCTGTTTGATTAAATACTGGGTCTTGAGCAAAAAATCCAACAGACCAAACGATTCCGACAAGTAATAAAATGGCTTTATTCATATCAGTAGAACAATTGAACCCATCCAAAAGTTACAATCAATTGAAAATAATTCCATAGTTTTATAATTCTTGTTGGTCTAATTATTGAAACATTAACCTAAAACAACATTATGAAACTCCTCCCTTTTATACTTTTACTCTTTTCAAGTTGGCAATTTAGCGCCAGGTCTTTTCATTTTCCGGATGTAGAATATGAATATGCCAAGATTTATTATTTTAATCTAGGAGAAATCACCACTCGTCCAGACGACTATATCTACACTAAGGAAAACGGTTTTGCTAAATCTATTGAAGGAGAAGGAATTCTATCTTCCAATGCTCTTCCTGCAAATATTGAGAAGTTGTTTTTATACAAAAAAGATGGTCTTTTAAATGGCTTGAGCGGGTGTTACATCCCGAGACATGGTGTCGTTTATTTTGACAAAAATGACAACCCTGTTGCTTCACTCAGTATTTGTTTTGAATGTGAAGCAATTAGAATGTGGACAAAGGACAAAGGGAAAATAAAAAGTTCTAACCCGAAAGCCACGGAAGGAGCATCTCAATTGCATACATTAAAGATGTTCCTTAAAAAAGAAGGAATAGAAGTGTATGAAAACCCTAAAGATTACAGCAAAATGAATCAAAATACTAAAGCTACTATTACCATTAACATGGACCTAGTGGACACCAATATTACTCAAGTGACCTACACCGAAGCTATCAAATGGTTTCAAAGCGCTCCAAAAACTTCCATAGATAGCGAATACACTGCAGGTGGAAAGAAATATGATTTTGCTGTACTGGAAACAGGACCCAATACAAGATTTATTTTTCAAAGCAGCAGAACAAACGCCAAACTTGGTGAAGCAACCATAGAAAGTAATCTAGTTGTCTTGCCGAATGGAATTCGAATAGGCAGTTCGCTTGAAGAAGTAATGAATACATTATTGGTTTATGACGGACCAAGTAACCCATCAATAATTACGCTTCAGGACTCAACTTATAAAATCGTTTATACCTTTGAAAATGAAAAAGTGGTATCCATCACGATAAACAAATAAAGATGCAATTAGATATTTTAGCTTTCGCAGCCCATCCAGACGATGTGGAATTGGCAGCAAGCGGCACTATTATCAAACATATTCAGCAAGGTAAAAAAGTAGGAATTATAGATCTTACTCGTGGAGAATTAGGCACAAGAGGATCTGCTGACTTAAGAGACCAAGAAGCGCTGGCTTCTGCTAAACTACTTGGCTTATCTGCACGACACAATCTAAACTTAGGAGACGGCACATTCGAAATCAACGAATTCAGCCTTAAAGAAGTGGTAACCATGCT